>JAUPVU010000015.1 GCA_030916925.1 Patescibacteria group bacterium | reverse complement strand
TCCAAAGGATATTTCTGAAGAGATAAAAGATGTTACATCAATGAATCGAAGAGGGTTTGGGGCTGTAAGAGTTGATGTTGAACTTGGAGAATCAAAATGGCAGACATCTATATTCCCCCACTCCAAAAACGGGGTCTACATGTTGCCTGTAAAAAAACAGATTCGTGTAGAAAATAATTTGGATTACGATGATGAGGTATCTGTAGAGTTAGTACTCGCGGACTTCCAATAACATCCTTAATCCTCGATTATAAAATCTGACTACTCGGTAGTTTCACCAGAAAATTCCCTCTTTTCTAGCATAGCGCTTTGCTTTGTATCTTTTTGCAGCTGATCGAGATGATGCGGAGGAGAATAAATCGTATAAAATCGTAATTCATTGGTCTTGGAAGTATTTATGATGTTATGCTTTGCTCCTGCTGGAACAATTAAGGCATCGCCATCTTTAACCGTATACTCAGTGCTATCAACAAAACATTTGCCTGTACCTTCCTCAAATCTGAAAAATTGATCGTTTTCTTTATGAGTTTCAACTCCGATATCTTCACCAGGTTGAAGACTCATTAAAACCAACTGCAGATTTTTAGCTGTATATAGGACTTTTCGAAACTTGCTGTTAGCTAACGTATCTTTTTCTATGTTTGTATGAAAGCCTTTCATAACTCCAACCTACTCCAACTACATTAAAAAGCAATAGCAGGCAAACAGCCTAACCAAATCTTCCGCCCTGGACGTAGAAAGGGATACGACCTTTAAACGGAGCGGACCACATTTCAGAGCGGACCTTATCTGATATAATCTACTAGCATGAAAATTACAGCACTCGGACATTCATCTTTCAAAATCACCGGTAAATCCGATAATGGTGAAAATATAACTGTCATTACAGATCCTTTTGATGCAAAAATGTTGGGATTTAACTTCCCTACTACCGAGGCGGACATCGTAAGTATTAGCCATCAACATCCAGATCATAATTCATTAGACAAAATTAAAGCTAAAAATGAAAAGCTATTTGTAGCGGATACTCCAGGAGAATTCGAGATAAATGACTTGCGAATTTATGGCCATAGAAGTTTTCATGACGAAAAAGAAGGAAAAGAACGTGGTACCAACACGATTTTTACATACGACTTTAAAGAAGCACGCATCGCCCATTTAGGAGATCTTGGACATGAATTAAACAGCAATTTAGTAGAAGAATTAGAAAATATTGAAATCTTATTTATTCCAGTTGGCGAAGGTTACACAATGAATACAAAGGCCATCATGTCAGTTATCGACGATCTGGAACCATTAATCGTTATCCCCATGCACTATAAAACTGATAAACATTCTGCAGATTTTAAAGACTTACTTACCCTAGACCAATTTTACGAAAAATCTGGCTACAAAGGAGAATCCAAGGACGAAATAGTCATCAAGGATAAATCAGATTTACCTTCAGGACTAACCTTTATTCCTCTAAATTTTTAGTAGCCCGCTAAATACAATATGAGAGACACTAATCCGTTAATTGAAAAATCGATAGAATTCATCAAAGCAGCATCGGCGGGTGTTATATTAGGAAACGGAGAAAAATATTACAAACATTGTATTCGTGTAAAAGAAATTCTTGAGGAAGCTGGAATCGATGATGAAAATGTTTTGTGCGCAGCTTTACTACATGACGTACTAAAATTTCAAACTACCACTGCCGAAGAAATTACAAAAGAATTTAACGATGATATTTCTTTTTTAGTTGTGAAATTTGGCGAAGTAGCCGAGCTAAATATTCCAAATCAAATAAATAATCCAGAAGTTATCCACAAATTATTAATCCAATTAGCCTCCGATATACGCGTGTTACTAATTAGATTAGCCGATCGGTTGGATAATATAAGAAACTGTTCGTGCTTTAGTGTAGAGAAACAAACTGACATCGCACATAAAGCACTAGGAATTTATGCCCCAATATCGGATGCTGTTGGAATCTACTCGTTTGTAAGAGAATTTCAAAAACTTGCACTTAGGATTTTAGAACCAGAAACATGTAATAAAATCGAAAAATTCGTTGTTAAAAAAAGAAAAGATCTCGAACCACGTCTGCGTAAAATGCAGGTCGATATCCAGGAATTTGTTACAAAAGAAGAAATCGATGCGCAAACTAACTATAGAAATAAAAGTGTTTATTCAATCTATGCAAAAGTAAAAAGAAAGTTTGGAGATAACTTTAATGAACAAACCATTAGCCAACTCGGTGATTTCGTCGGTATTCGAGTTCTGGTACCGACCATAGATAATTGTTATCAAATACTCGCACACCTTCAAAATAAGTGGGAAATGATCAATGAGGATTATGATGACTACATTGCTAATCCTAAACCAAATGGCTATCGTACTCTTCAAACTTCTTTTAAGTTAGACAATCACGTGAAATGCGAGGTACAAATTCGTACTTACGAGATGCACGAACAAAACGAATATGGCCCAGCATCTCACTTTACATATAAATATGGCAGCAGTAAAAAAAGCGACGCAAAATGGATAAAAAGTCTTATTGATATGAAAGAATCGATAACAAGTAACCTTGCGTCAGAAAATACCAAAATAGGATTATTTGAAAATACAATTTTTGTTTTTACTCCTAAAAATAAACTTATAACTTTACCTAAAGGCTCTACACCCGTGGACTTTGCATATAGTGTGCACTCTGATATTGGAGATCATTGTTCAGGGGCAAAAATAAATGACCGAATCGCAAAATTAGACACTGAATTAAAAAGTGGAGATGTTATTGAGATACTAATAAGTAAAAATCATAAACCATCAAAAGATTGGCTACATTTTGTTAAAACTCGTGAGGCAAGAAAACATATCGCAAGTGTAACAAGCAAATAATACTATTTAATTATATTTTTCGACTTCTATTATTGAATCAGGTATGGGAAATGATAAGATTGCTTCAACCAGAGTGGTGTCCGAGGACTTACCCAAGGGCAAAATCTTTCGATTTTTCCCGCCCCCCTCACTGACACCACTCTGTATTACCTACATTTAAAAATTCTATAGTTGCATCCCGATAAATAATATCTTAAAATTTAGCTCGCATGAAAATGCAAGAAGCGGAAGCTCAGAGTTGGCAGAGCGCTAGGCTAAAAACCTAGAGGTCATGGGTTCAAATCCCATCCGCTTCACTTCTGGGGGGAGAAGAAAAAGAATGCGATTAGCAAAAGAGATTCTCATTGTGAGAAGCTCATTGATAGCTAATCAAACTCTCTTTCGCATTACTCCCCCCAGACCAATACCCTTTTTAAAAATCCTTAAAATTATATTTGATAATATTTTGTGAAGTTAAGAAAATGTCCAATAGTGATAAGCGTTGTAAGAAGAGTCGAATTGACTCAAATACGTAGCTTATCACTAGCAAGGACTTGGTTTTACCCAAGTGCTGGACATAGAATCCTTGCCTTTTATGCCAATCATTACTTACGAAGTCTCTCGATAAAACTCATAGTCTGGCCTCTTGGTGGATTACCCACGACTTTCCGAAGAATCACCCTAGGATCAGGTACACCATCCTCATCGATAGTGACTGCCCCGACCCAGCTACTTGTGAGTTGTCCACCTTTGCTTTCCTTGACGAAGTAGACATCATATACCCTACTGTCCCCAGTACTTCTTGATAGTGACTTAGAGCGATCCAAACCACTTTGCAAAAACATGCTAATCTCCTTTTCTACTGAAGAAGGAAGTTGCCAGATTGGCAACATAATTTTAACCCATAGCAAATCGTGATGCAATATAGATGGGTTATAGGATATTAAAAAAAGAAGAATATTTCGGCAACTTAATCTTAACCTATAGTAGATTGCGCGGGTGTTTTTTATATGTTATAGTGTTGCACATATGTGGTGGTAGCTCAGTGGAGAGCGACGGATTCTGCAATCCGTAGGTGATGGTTCAACTCCATCCCACCACGCCTCGGGAGGTGTAGCAAGGGGCCTGATGTTTAGGCAGTGTCGCAATCTTATGATTGCAACATAAATAAACCCTTCTACACTTCCCGTATTACCCTGTAATATTCCATTTCATTTGTTTTCATAGTAAAATAGACCCCGCTAGAGAGGTAAAGGTAAAAGGCCAGGGAAACCTGTGTGGGGGCGCAAGCTTCCCAAATCTTTTACTTTACCCCCATATCTCTCTAGCAGTTCTCTGTCATCCACCACAAAGCTAACTCACTTTCAAAAATAATATTTATTTTTTCTTATTCAATCCGAAAAAATACTTTGGGAGTTTGTGGGGATTTATGGTGGACCTGAGCGGAATCGAACCGCTTACCTTTGCAATGCGAATGCAACGCTCTACCAAATGAGCTACAGGCCCGTTTAAATATTAATGCTATGGATATTTTATCTTAATTTGAAACTTTATTCTTCTTCCCTACTCCTAGTTCTTGTAGAAACATGGCGATAGTCATTTCGGGATCATTAAGTTGTATGATTTTTCTAGAATCAACATAACAATTATAAATCAGTATTATCATTCTTTTTATCATCACAACCTCATCAAGCGATCCGAAAACTGGCTTATCTACTGACATCCTATTACCAATTCCTTGGTTAATTCTGTCGAGTATCTGATTCTCCCGGTCCACTATTTGTGAATTAGACATTGGACCGTATGGATCTCCATTAAACTGTCTTGAGGCATTCCATAAATCAAATGATTCAAGCAATCCTAATTCTTTAAGAGATTCATTAAATGCTTGACTGTAGCGCACGCATGCCTGACTCGTACCATCTTCATCTTCGTAATTCACCAATTCAAAAAGCCAGTTAACTTGGTGCGTCTTTGCTAATTCTTTAACAGGATCAGTAATTGTATCTCTACCTATATAAAAGGTCATGTCTTTCATAGTATAGTGGCTAGCAATATCGCTAATATCGTTTTCATCTGTATCAACCTCAGGCTCAAATGCTTCAACTTGCGCTAAAGTTGAGCATAAATCTGCTTGTAAATCACTCATATATTAAGAAACGTGTAAAAGACGAATATATTACAGATGGGGTTATTTGGCTAGTTCGGATTTGAGGCGATCGACGTATTCATTTGAGGATGGATTAGCTCCATGCATTTTGGCTAAATGGTAACTTACGAAGCAACCGATTATGATAAGCTCCCAGATTTCGTTGAATTTAGTTTTTGCCCCCAGAGAAATTGAAAGATCAGGGTAACTTTGCTCTTTAGTTACCTGTCTCGTGATTTCCATTCGTTTTGTGTTTTGAGTGTTATAAAGCTTAG
>JAUPVU010000014.1 GCA_030916925.1 Patescibacteria group bacterium | reverse complement strand
TGACTGGATTTCAGATGTGTGCTATTCCGATCTAAATTTCTACTATTCTTAACCATAATAAAATCAAAGTCATCCCGGTGAGGACCAACCGAAGTTGAACCTTTAAATAAATCCCTACCTCGACTAGATTCCAAACTACTCGGAGTAATTAGCACTGGCTTATAATCCAACTGCAATAAATAATCATTCCCAAACAATTCACCAGACACCTTCTCTAGATTTTCCTTCGCAAATTCAAAAAACATCTTTCTAGACTGCTGCACATACATTCCAGCCTCCGTTAACTGCTTATCCCAAACATCCAGCTGATTTTCAAATATATTATGAATAACTTGCCCTTCAGCCATATCCAAAAGTTTATTTCTATGTTTTAGAAGACGCTCATACCTATGAATAGTTCGATAATATTCCGAAGACACCTGCGAAAGTAAACCATCCACATAATCTCTACGCCTTGATGGAGAACCAATAACTAGACGAATATCTTCTGGATTAAATAAAACGGTTTTAAAAATCCCGACAAAATCTTTTGACTTCTTAACTACCCCATTCTTCTTAAAGGTCTTCTTAACCCGCCCCATGCCCGATCTTTCCTCAATAAACTCAAGCTTAGTATTATCTTCAAAAACTCCAACTGCCCTACAAAAGTTAGAGTCGATATTAATCATCTCTTTTTCTGTAACTGCGCGAAATGATCTACCTTTACTCAACACGCTAATTGCTTCAAGAATATTTGTCTTTCCTGAACCATTCGAACCAGATATCAAAGTAGTCGTATCCGAAAGCCTAACTTCTTTTTTAATATGATTTCTAAAATTTTGTAACTCAACACTTCGAATTTTCATTTTATAGGTCGATGATAGAATATAATTGATGGATTACAAGGATAAAAAGCTTGAACTCGATGCATTGGCCAAGCAAATAAAAATATGTAGAAAATGTAGATTGTGTGAAACCGCAACTAATGCAGTTTCTGGACATGGAAATCCCGATTCAGAAATAATATTTGTAGGAGAAGCCCCCGGCGCAAATGAGGATTTGACTGGACTTCCTTTTGTAGGGCGGGCAGGAAAGTTGCTAGACTTTATGCTCTCACAAATAAAAATGAAACGTGAAGATGTCTGGATAGGCAATATAATCAAACACCGCCCGCCACAAAACAGAGACCCACTTCCAGATGAAATTGATGCATGCAAACCATATCTCACAACACAAATAGAAATAATAAAACCGAAAATTGTGGTAACACTAGGTCGCTTTTCAATGAACTATTTTTTACCAGAATCCAAGATATCTGACGTACATGGAACAATCCAGAAAGTTGGCAATCTAAACATTTATCCCTTATATCATCCAGCTGCTGGTCTTCGAAACCCAAAGATGAAAATAGCATTGCTTGCAGACTTTTTAAAAATACCAGATATAATATTAGGCAAAGAGGTATCTTCCTCACCCGCTTTTATGAATGGCACGCAACAAACACCCGTAGATAAAAGTACTAGTAATAATTTTCAGGAAGGACTTTTTAAGTAAATATATGATTGATGAAAATCAAAACAAAACAGTATCTACTCTGATGAATTTTCAGAACGATACAACAAAACCCGCATTAAAGATCATCCCGATCGGCGGTACCACAACCGTACAAAAAAACATGTACGTTTATGAATCAGGGAATGACATTTTAGTTATGGACTGCGGAGTCGGATTTCCCGACCTCTTCACTCCAGGAGTTGATGTAATACTTCCAGACTTTACATATATTCTCGAAAGACGAGAAAAAGTAAGAGGAATTGTTATTACACATGGACATGATGACCACAGAAGTGCATTGCCATATCTTTTAAAGGAATATCCTTTCGAAGTTTATGCAGCACCTTTTGTTAAAGCATTAATCGACAATCAGTTAGAAGAATTCACAAATCTTACAACTAGAAACATTAATGCCTACAATCCAGATAAACCATTTCAACTTGGAGTATTTAGATTGACACCATTTAGGGTCAACCACTCTATTCCAGATACATTGGGATTTGCCATCGATACACCACAAGGAAGATGTTTTCATGTTGCCGATTACAAATTCGATTGGTCACCAGTAATGGGTAAACCATTTGAAATACAAAAGGCAGCTATGTTGGCTGGCGAATCTCCAAACGGAGTCCTTGCAATGTTATCAGACTGTTTAGGAGCAACCACAGAAGGTTTCTCTAGAACAGAAAAAGTAATAGGAGAAACATTTGACCAAATCATTGGCGATTCAAAAGGAAAGCAGGTTTTTATAACCACTCTTTCTTCTAACATCTCAAGAATTAAACAGGCAATCGAAGTCTCCCTAAAGCATGGGCGTAAAATCGTTCCAGCTGGAAGATCAGTGAGGGACACAATGCGAATTGCAAGAGATTTTGGTTACATAGATTTTCCAGATAATATTTTTGTGGACGAAAGAGAGTCATCTCAATTCCCACAAGATAAATTAACTTACATAATAACTGGTAGCTATGCACAAAAAGGAGCAGGACTAGTTAGAGTTGCAAGTGGAGAACACAAAGCTATCGTAATTGAAAACGAAGCTGTCGTAATCTTTTCTGCAGATCCAATCCCAAATTCTGTCGGAGCTGTAAATATGATGATCGATGAACTTTATCTAAAAGGAGCTGAGATTTATTATTCACAAATCCAAGATAATCTTCACGTTTCGGGCCATGGTTTACAAGGAGACATGATTCTACTTGCAAATGTTGTTAAACCAAAATACTTCATACCAATTGGAGGAAATGTAAAACACATGCGCGCGTATTCAGAACTAATGGGAACATTAGGAATAGATGAAAAACGTGTACTTCAATTAATCGATGGACAAAGCGTCCTATTTAAAAATGGCGAAATGAAATTTGGAGACAAATTAAATTTACGTGAAATTTATGTCGACGGAAATCTTGTCGGTGACGTTGGAGCACAAATAATCGATGAAAGAATTCAAATGTCTAGCAATGGAATCGTCGTGGTTATGATGTCACAAGACAAAATCGACATCGTCACTCGTGGATTTATTTTTATTAAAGAGTCAAAAGATTTAATTGAAAAAGCAAAATTAAT
>JAUPVU010000013.1 GCA_030916925.1 Patescibacteria group bacterium | reverse complement strand
TCCGCAGACATATATATATCTTGCAAAAGTATTGCCTAGACTCAAGAGTCCTAAAGCAGTACTCCTTTCTTTTGTTGAAGATCCGGTTTTTACTGACAGCGATCGCGAGTATGCATTAGAAAATTTGGAGAAATATCTTTCTTCTTCTGACACTGAGGTAAAAACTCTCTTAGAAAAAATGTGGAATCTACAATCTAGAAATAGAATATCAGATTTGGCAAATGAACTTCTCATCACTATTTTCCATGATGAAAAAGCAATCAATTGGCGATTTGAAATATTAAAAACATCAGTAACACCGTTTCGTAGACAAGAAGGTTTTCACTCCGTTGGAAATGCAGAAATGGAACTGGATAGTAAAGCGTTTGCCAAACCGCTTATAAATTTAAGTGATGAAAAATATCTTAACCAATTTATTGACCTACTTAATTTTTCTCTTACACTTGTTACAAAACCCGACTACCGAGAATATGTAAATTATTTATGGAGCATAGTTATTGCCTTTGTTGCAAGAGATGAATTTCTTTTGTCAATAGAAGCACTTACTGCACTCAAATCATGGGCAGATCAACATCTAGAAACACCTGAAATTAATTGGCTGCTAAAACGCATTTCCGAATTAAGTGCCCAAAATAACTTAATTATAAAAGTTGTTAATAGCGCAAATGCCTTAGCCTTTATTGATGGGAAAACCATTACATGGACGTATCCTCTTGTCAGGCAAAGGATGAAAGGAATTGGTTCTGAGCAAACAGTTGATATTTTTATTAGTCATGCTTCAGCTGGAGCCGATGCTGCTATTGGAGAAAATCCGTTTGTGAAGAAATTGAATAAGAGACTGCAAGAGAAAGGATACACTACTT
Source organism: Patescibacteria group bacterium (assembly GCA_030916925.1). GTDB lineage: Bacteria > Patescibacteriota > WWE3 > 2-01-FULL-39-13 > 2-01-FULL-39-13 > JAUPVU01. The sequence goes on along the minus strand of JAUPVU010000013.1, from coordinate 1,815 downwards.
TCCTTGATGAAGAATACCCCTCACCAACAATCAAAGATAAAATTAATATAAACTTACCAAAATCAAAATTTATGATTGTAATCGGTTCTTTGAGATATAGAAAACGTATATGTGGTACTGGTGCGTTTGATATCAAAAAAGAACTTTATCATTTTTCTGAAAGAGAGGAGAAAACTAATTTGCAGTATATGTTTCTAGCAACATACAAAATATCAAGAGATGATTGGAAAATGGAAGGTGTACCCGAGCTCCAAGGGAATCGTATGCAAGAAGAAGCAGATCATGATGGTGATGGCGAAGTTGAAAAAATTGTTGATGCATTATTGAAATGGATTAATGATAATGACCCTGGAACATATAGAAAATCGTGAATTACTTAATTAAAATCTTTTATGGATTTTTTTTACCCAGAAACGTCCTCGGATTTACCGGTATACCAAAAACATCAATCTGAAAATGGAGATGTGGTCCGGTCGCCCAGCCCGTCTGTCCTTCAAGACCGATAACATCACTTATTGTCACTTTCTGTCCTTCATACACATAAATTTTATCCAAATGAGCATAAATTGAGGTAATATTATGCCCGTTATCGATAATAATATGTTTTCCGAATCCCCAGAAAATTTCACCGGCATAAATAACGGTTCCGTCCATGAACGGATGTATTGGATCACCTATTTTCCCTTGCGAATTGGCAATATCTATTCCGGTATGAAATGGCTGGTATGGTAGGTCGGATTCTCCAAATTCAAGGGTAATCACTCCTTTAACCGGCCATGAAACTACCGGATTTATTTCTTCAATCACCGATCCGTCTTTCGGGTTATGTATCTCTACTGCTTCGGTTTTTGTGTCAACAGTAGCCAATTTATCGGAAACAATGTTCAGTCCGGTAGTCGTTAAGATAATGACGGCAATAACAGGGAGGGAAAGAATGATGAGAAACGATATGGCAACGAAGGTGAGTTCTCGTCTAAATGACCATACAAGTAAAGCTAATTTTATGTGATTCATTCATTTTAGATGTAAATTTCTTTGGGATCGGTAGTAAGAAGCGGGTGTTCTTTCTCCGATGCCACCACTTTTAAAGCAACATGGTTTTGATCGGCAATAATTAAAGCTTCGCCACGATCACAGGTAAGTAAGAAGTGTTGCTCATATTCGCTTAAATTGAATTCCTGCGCTACCTTTTTAATAGTTGTAGTATCCTGTTTCATCAAAATCCGGAGTGATGATTGGGAAGCAATAGCTCGCCCATATTCCTGACTTAAAAAGTCATTGGCCTGTTGGGAAATAATAGTGACTCCTAAATAGTATTTTCTTGCACGACGTACCAAACCCGAAATAAATCTGGCGCTTTCCTTTTCCTGAAGAAGCAGCCACCCTTCATCAATCACCAATATTCTTTTTTGAGGTTTCGATTTTACCTGCGAATGGACAAATTTGGCAATAACTAACATCATGATCTGACGTAATGACTCATTTAAATCCTTAATATCAAAAATGATCAGGCGATTATCAAGCTCAATATTGGTTTGAGAGTCAAAAACGGTAGAAAGCGAACCTTTGACAAAGCGTTCAAGTCGATTACAGAGATCCTTTTCTTTCATCCGTCTTAACGTATAGTAAAAGTCTGAAAGTAACGGATACTCTCTGGTCTTATATATTTTCTTTTTCTTTACTACCGACTGCCCTTGCATGGTCCATCCGAAATCTTCGTATGTTTCGATAAGTGCTTTATCCATAACGGCTTTTTCCTCGGCATTTAATCCGTCAACCATGAGTGAGATGATTTCCGTTAAATCCTGAATATGT
>JAUPVU010000002.1 GCA_030916925.1 Patescibacteria group bacterium | reverse complement strand
TTCCGATCTAAAAGGTCACGATGGAGCTGATGAAATAATTAAAGTTCCTTTAGGCACAACTGTATATGATGAAAAAGGAGAGGTAATCGTCGATATGATTGACTTAAATCAAAAGGTTATCTTAGACAGAGGTGGAAAAGGTGGTATGGGTAACTGGCATTTTAAATCCTCAATAAACCAAACTCCTTATCAATACACTTCTGGAGAAAAACGCGAAACTCAACTTTTAAAACTAGAACTTAAACTAATTGCTGATGTTGGATTAGTAGGAATTCCTAGTGCAGGTAAATCTACCTTATTAAACTCCCTAACCAGAGCCAGCGCTAAAATTGGAAATTATCCATTTACTACTCTATCCCCTAACCTTGGTGTTTTGCATGTTGGGAACTATATAAATGGAATAGACCAAGACATCGTTTTAGCAGATATCCCTGGATTAATCGAAGGCGCATCTGAAGGAAAAGGATTAGGTTATGATTTTTTGCGACATATCGAAAGAACCAATGCAATAGTTCATTTAGTAGATGGAACTAAAATCTTAGAGGGAGGCATTCCCTCTTTAATCAAAGACTATCAAGATATTAGAAACGAACTTAGAAAATGGAATGCGGCTTTAATGGATAAAGCTGAAATCGTTGTTTTAAATAAAATCGACATTACCGAAGTTAAAGAGCAATTTGATCAAATTAAAGCCGCATTTAAAAAAAAGAAAATAGATATTATGGGAATATCTGCATACTCTTCGATTAATCTTGATGAACTAGTTAAGCTAATATATAAAACTTATCTAATAAAACAAGAAGAAATATTGAATTTTGTCGATGATACTCCAGAAAAAATGCCCGTAAAGAAGTACGATATAACCAATTTACCTAATAAGAGAATTATTTTTAAGGCTAAAATACAAGAGAAGCCTACTAAAAAGTAGGCCTCTTCTCTGTTTAATTTCTATTAAATCTATTATTCTGCTGGCTTAGCTAAGGGAGCTTCAGTCTCGCCTTCATTTTCGTTTACATTTGAACCGTCAGCATTTGGTGTTATTCCAGAGACTTCATCTTTTGGAATCTCTACACCTTCGGTAGGTTTAACATCGGTTTCGGTTGGCTCTTGAGTGGTTTTTAGTTCCTCATCCAATTGAGTCTTTCTCTCTACATCTGTTGGTGCCGCCGCCGCTGGAACTTCTAGTTTCTTAGCCTGTTCCGCTGCAACTTGGTCGTCTCTTAATTTCTTGAACTCTTCTAATTCTTTCGAGACTTTTTCGTAAACTGCATTATCGTTTGGAACTAATCTAGAAACTATCTCAAGTTGTGTATATGCTTGTGCAAATGCACCTGCATCTTTTAATGCATGGGCTAGATTATAGTGACCATTTGCATAATCTGGTTTGTAACCTACGGCTGTTGCAAAGTTATTTACTGCAACTTGGTAATTCTTAGCTCTATAAGCAATTCCACCGATTTCTACATACAATCTTGGATTAGTTTTTTCTAATCTACTAGCATTTGAATAGGATTGGAGGGCTGCTGTATCAGCACCTTCTACTAATCCGATAATCGATTTAAATGCATTTCCCCTTGCTTCCCAGTTAGCTACGCTCATTGGACTTCGTTGTACTAAGGCGTTTGCATTTAATAAAGCGAGTTTTACTCTTGTTACAATTTGCTCTTTTTGCTCATCAGTTAAGTTTTCACTTCTGCTTAAAGCGCTTGCCACTAGTAAGTTAATTCCGACGAAATCTCTTCTGTATACATCTTCATATGGCTCTGTATTCACGGCTCTTAAGATACCGTTATATCTTTCACTTAAGGTCCCACTCAACAAGGCTTTAGTGTAATGATATTGTGCGGCATACACTCTTGATGCTTTATATCCAACAAATACCAATAAAGCTAATGTTACGAGTGCTAAACCTAGTGGTAAAAATCTTGATCCAAAATTATTTACATTGCTACTTCTAACTTGTAGTAACAATCCGTAACAAACAAACAATACAACATATAAAACTATGTTCGATCCAAATAGAAGCATTAATACAAATGATAATATTGCTACCATTGCTACATTTCGGCTTCCTTGATTCTCTTTGAAAACTCTTAATGCAGATTTCAATAAATCAAATCCAAAATATATGTAAGCGAATACTCCTAATAAACCTGCTGTTGCTAACCACATGAATACATCATTATATGGAGCATTCATTCTGGCGTTCCAAAAAGTTTCGTTATTATATGATTCTGGTCTTGCTTGTGAAAAATCATTCATAAAGGTTCCTAGACCGGATCCAGTGTATGGATAACTTCTAATAGCCGAGACTGCGACATACCAAGATTGGCTAAAACTTAATGCAGGACTTTCTGCGTATGTTGCAAGTCCCATCATCGATCTTGTAGAAGGAAGTAAATTCATTGCAGAAACGATTACCACAACAATTACTGGAACAGCAAATTTAACGAGATTTCTTGTAATTGAATCGTAGTTAGTAACTCCTAAATATAATAAACCAACGATTAAAACTACGATGGCCATTACATTCATGGTACTGAATACATAGATTGAAGTTAAAACGAATGCTATCAAAGAAATAACCTTCGAGAATTTATGATTATCTGTTTTTAAGTACTCATTAAATGAAAGCAAGGATACAAGTATAAATAAGGCTATTACGTTCGTGCTTGTTCCGACAAGGTTACTCGAAGTAACTGTTCTACTTAAGAATGGTAATTTTCCACCATAAAGTGAGAATAAAGCTACTAAAGAGGTCACTATGGTACCGGACATCAAGGCGGTTAATAACTTGGATGTACGAAGTCTAACGTTTGAGGCTACAAATCCGATTATGATTAAAGCAACCCAAAATAATAACGAGTTATTGTAATTGTAAAAGCTACCGAATACTGAAGTATATCTATCCGTTGAAAAGTAGGTAGATGCCAAAGCAGCAACTAGCAATAATCCAAAAGGTAAATAAACTTTAAAATCTCTAATGGTTAAACTTCCTTTTCTGAATGCTTGAAAGAAAAATAAAATTAAAGAAAGACCTGCAACAAATACTGTTAAAAATGTTTTGTTTAAAACTAGAAAATCATTTGTTATAGGTAAAAAGAAGAATGGAATTAAAAATAAAAGTGAGACGTATAAAAATTCTATGACTTGTGTTGGAGTTAATTTTTTCTTATCTTCATCAACATAAACGTTCGAGGCTGAGTTGTTTTCAGAAAGTATAGTTTGCATATTTAATGATTATGCAAAATACACACACTTTTTGCAACCCAATAAAACAAGAATTTATTTTTAACGAGGCAATAAATCCATTGGTGAAATATATTTTCCATCAAATTGAATTGTAAAATGTAAATGCGGACCTGTTGATCTGCCAGTCGATCCAACCACTCCAAGTTTTTGACCCTGTGAAACTTCGTCGCCAACAGAGACGCTGATACTGCTCATATGTGCGTAGGTGCTTACATAACCATTTCCATGGTCAAGTTGGACTGCATTTCCATAACCACCTTGCCACCAACCAGATCGAACAACTGTTCCCTTATCCCCGGCTAAAATGTCTCCAGTTCTATTAGCTATATCAATTGCAGGATGATAGCTACTAAAACCTTGAGTAAGAATCCCAGATAGTGGCCAATTAAATTTACCGCCGCCACTTCCACCTGTTTTACTTGTTGGAATTATTCCATAAGCAGAGGTATCGTAAACTGGCGTTCCAGCATAATATCTTTGATTGCTTGGAACTTCAGCTTTAGGAATAGTTATGAATTGACCAACTGTTAGCGTGTAAGGAAGATCCAAATAGTTAAAATCAACAATAGTTTGTGTTGGTACACGGTATCTTCTAGCTAAGCTCTCGATGGTTTCTGGGTTTCCAGAAGTATCTGCTTTAACTTGATGCAACGTACCCTCTACTGGAGGAATTTTTAATACAGTGCCAGCAGGGACTTCACTTTTTACCAAATTATTTGCAAATTTTATTGATTCAATTGTAATCCCATATTTCATACCTATCTCACTTAATGACTCGTTTTCAACCACAGTATGTTCAACTGGGCTATCAAGTAATTTAGTATCACTTTGTTGGGTAGACGCACTAGCTTTAGCTATTAAAAGTGAATCTGTATTAAGAAATGACAATTCATCAGTTCCATCAATTTCAACGAATCTATCCTGAAAAATACCACCTAAAATAAAAACGAAACAAATAAAAATCAAAATAAATAGGTTTCTAATTCGTAATCCAACTTTTCCCTGCGACCAAATTAAAGTTCCGACTATCTTAAATTTAAGGATTCTATATAGGTTTAGATTCGTAACAGTTAGTTGTTTAATGGCGTTTAGCGTTGTATCAATTCGATAAATGAAATATTCAAATGCAGCGATAACAAAACCACCTATTTCTTCTATAGCGCTCAATGCACTATGAGGGAGCTCTTTAATCTTTCTCAAAATATTATTTATTATGTTCATGATTGAAAATTTCCGTTAACCACTGCGATTCTAACAAATCCACACGGTTAAGTTAAATTGGAATTAAATTTTTCCGCTTGAGAGGGTATCTAAAAACTCATCATTTGATTTTGTTTTTTTGATTCTTTCTACGACAATTTGAGTAGCTTCTTTTTCGTCTAGTAAATCTATCATTCTTCTTAAGGTCATTACCTTTTCAGCTTCCTTTTTGGTATATAAAAGCTCATCATGTCTAGTCATTGATCTCTTTACGTCGATTGATGGATATATTCTTCTTTCAGACAATGCACGATCTAGGATTAACTCCATGTTACCGGTACCTTTGAACTCTTCAAAAATAACATCGTCCATTCTACTTCCAGTATCAATTAGGGCAGTTGCAATAATAGTTAATGAACCGCCTTCTTCAAAATTTCTAGCTGCACCAAAAAATCTTTTTGGTGGATATAATGCTGCAGGATCAAATCCCCCTGTTAATGTTCTACCACTTGGAGGTTCCACCATGTTGTAAGCTCTGGCTAATCTTGTTATAGAATCCATAAGAATTACTACATCTCCACCTTTTTCAGCTAATCTTTTTGCTTTTTCTAAAGCATTCTCGGCTACAACAACCTGCTCTTGTGCAGATTCATCAAAATTACTTGCCCAGACTTCGCCTTTAACTTCTCTTTGAATATGTGTGACTTCTTCTGGTCTTTCACCAATAAGTACGACCATTATGGAAATTTCTGGATGATTGTTAGCAATTCCACCGGCAACCTCGGTTAATAACCAAGTTTTACCAGCTTTTGGAGGTGCAACTAACATTCCTCTTTGTCCCTTTCCTATTGGACTTAATATGTCGATTAATCTTGTCGAAACAACATCACCTGTGGTTTCTAACTTAATTCTTTCATTTGGAAATATTGGAGTTAACTTCTCAAACCTTGGTCTGTTTCTAGCTTCTTTTGCATCAATGCCTTCGACCTTATCTACCCTTAATAAGGATAAATATCGTTCATTATCTTTTGGCGCCCTGGCTATTCCTTCAATTTTATCGGCTTTTCTTAATCCAAATTTGTTAATTTGAGTCAAGGCAATATATACATCTTTTGGTAAGTCAGCCGAATTAGGATCTTGTTTTTGTCTTAAAATTCCATATTCCCCTTTTATCTCTAAAATTCCCTCTACTTTGTATGTATCATCCTGTTGGTGTCTACTATCATGTGCACGGTACTCAACCCGATCTTCTTGGTTGTTAACAGCTGGAGTGCTTGTAGCCGGCATAGCGGTATTATTTACAGCACCTGCTGTAGGAGTTATTGGATCTGATGATGGAACAGAAGTCATTTCTGTGAAATCAACTTGGTCATCATTATTCTTTAATTCTTTTCGTGAAACTGGCATAAGATTGATGTTTACTTCTAACTGGTTAAGCTATTATGTAACTTAACTGGAGTTTATATTACAGGAATGATTGTAACATAACCATACTAACAATCAATATTGAAAATAAGGCCCTATATATGGCTTTTAAAAAGCGCTGGCTTATTTCTACTTTCACTATCTTCACCCTATTAATCACGCTTCATCTCACTATTTGTTTCATATATCCCAAAATATGACGAAAATACAAAATGCTTTAATATCAATCTAAACAGCTGACGGACAATTTATTTACCCGCACAAAATTTACTCTTTTATCCCATAGCGGTAACTGGGGATACCTTTTATGCTGCTGTCTATTGACTTGTCAAGGTAGATGCAATAAAAGTAAGTGTATAGAAATCCTGCCCCCTACCCTGTCCTGGGGGTAGAACTTATCTATTTGGCCGGGCCCGTTTATTCGAGTATACGTATAGACAAGCCCGGTTTTTCTTTAATCTACCAAATGAATTGTGTCTTGAAGTTAGGCTATCTAATTAGCAGGAACAGAAGCAAAAATCATTCTTCCTGCGTTAGTTTGTAATACCTTATCTATGGCTACTTCAAGTTCTTCTCCAACTCGAGACGC
>JAUPVU010000012.1 GCA_030916925.1 Patescibacteria group bacterium | reverse complement strand
TGGTTAGCTGTATTCTCAGGAATTGGTTTTATAGGAAGTCTATTTGCCTCGTTAGCTATTATTTTTGTTTTCACGGCTTTTTCAAGCACTCTACCCTCACCTTCTAAGCTTAGTAATAGACCAATAGAACAAGCAACAAAAATTTTTGACAGAAATGGTGAGCTTTTATATTCGGTATTTAGTGATAAAAATCGAACTTTAGTGACGTTAGATAATGTTTCGCCTCATCTATTATCAGCGACGCTCGCCGCAGAGGACGCTGAGTTCTATTTGCATGATGGAATCGATCCATTTGGTATTGCTAGAAGCGTTTATGTAACAGTTTTTACTTCAAGTAAACAAGGTGGATCAACAATTACTCAGCAGGTGGCAAAGAACGCACTATTGACTCAAGATAGGACTCTTACCAGAAAAATTAAAGATGTTGTTTTAGCTTTACAAATTGAGAGAAAGTATTCGAAAGATGACATATTGCAAATGTATCTAAATGAAGTTCCTTATGGAGGAACAACGTGGGGAGTTGAGGCATCAGCAAAGTCACTCTTCAATAAATCAGCAAAGGACTTAACTTTAGCCGAGTCGGCATTGATTGCAGGATTACCACAAAGACCAACATACTACTCCCCATTTAGAGATCCTGAAGCGGCAAAGAATCGACAAAAGTATGTTCTATACCTTATGAAAGATCGCGGATGGGTTGATCGTGATGGAAATAGACAACACTTATCCGAAGAAGATTATAATGCAGCCATTGAAGAAGAACTCAAATATGCCGAAATTAAAGGAACTTTAAAAGCACCACATTTTGTTATGTATGTTCTGGATTTATTGCGTGAAAGATACGGAGAAGAATATTTAAATAGCGGATTAAGCGTGACAACTAGCCTAGACCTAACTTTACAAGAAACTTATGAGCAAATATTGAGAGAAGAAGTTGAAAAAGCGAATACCCTTGGAGTAGGTAATGCTGGATTGGTTGCAATTGATCCTCAAACCAGACAAATCTTAGCAATGGTTGGCTCTCGAGATTACTTTGCTGAGAATACTACCGGGCAATTTAATATTGTTGTAGATGGACATAGGCAACCTGGTTCAACCTTAAAACCTATTATTTACTTAGCTGGATTTATGAAAGGATATACAGCATCTACACTGATGTACGATGTTTATACCGAGTTTGACCGTGGAGAAGGATTAGAACCATATGATCCTAAGAATTATGGTGGATGGGGTTTTAGAGGTCCAATACAAATAAGGTATGCATTAGCTAATTCTGTTAATGTAACAGCTGTAAAAATGTTGGATTTAGTCGGTATACAGACGATGGTGGATTTAGCAAACAACCTTGGTATTAAATCCTTAAAGTACGATCCATCAAAACATGGATTAGCACTAAGTCTTGGCGGAGGCGAAGTTACTTTACTAGATCTAACGAATGGCTTTGCTTCACTTGGAGCAGGTGGTGTATATAAAGATCTTTCGCCTATTTTAGAAGTTAAAGATTATAAAGGCGCAGTGTTAGATAGATATTTTGATGTAAAGGGAATACGAGTTGTTGACCAAGGGCTAGTATGGATTATTTCAAGTATTCTCTCTGACAATTCTGCAAGATCATCCGCATTTGGAACAAACTCGCAGTTAAATATTCCCAAAAATAAAGTTGCAGTCAAAACTGGTACTTCAAATGATTTAAAAGATAACTGGACTGTTGGATATACTAATGATATTGCAATTGGTGTTTGGGTTGGAAATAACGATGGTACACCAATGAATGCAAGACTCGCTTCAGGTCTTACTGGTGCAGCTCCAATTTGGAACCGATCAATCGTTCATTTTTTAAAAACAAAACCACATGCTGAATTTACTAAACCTGAAAGCATTGTTGACGTTAGGGTTGGTACGTTTTCAGGAATGGTTCCTTACGATGGTGAAGAAGAAGGTCGAGTTGAGTATTTTGTGAAAGGAACTGAGCCCAAAGCGAAATCCGAAATGTTTAGGCGTGAGAAAATCTGTGATGATGGCGATGTCGAAGACAAAGTATATATCATACATAAAGCAGAGAAACCTGACTGGCAATCATTTGTGGATTCATGGGTTGAAGGAAGATTTAAAGATGATGAAGGACAATTATTTAAGAATATGGGGCCTGATTTTGAAAAAGATGAGAAGCCAGATCGATTTGATTTAGAAGATTGTAATAGCGACGATGACGATGATGATGACGACTAAACGATAGGTTTTATAGGAAATGAAATTTTTGATTTTCTCTAGTTATCTTTAAGCACAATCTTTAAATTCTTTTTTAGTTTTTGTAGAAATGAATTTTTTATTTCTTCAATTTTTTGCCTAGTGAGTAAATTTTCCATATCTTCAAAATCGATACCAAGTGTAACGGATTTTTTGTCCTGTCCAATCTTATCATCGCTAAAAGTGCCTTTTACTACTATATCTTTTACATAAGAACTAACAGACTTGATTGCCTCAGAGACTTCTCCTAAGGCCTGATTGTTATCGATTATTAAAGAGATATCTTCCCTAATTCTTTGAACATAATCTGTTTTAATATTTAATGCAGGGATATCATTCGCGCTAACTAAATTTGCTAATTCTTCGGTATAAATAGTAAACCCATTTTTGGTTAATGTGGCTACTGGAATTTTTTCGATATAATACTCTAATTTTTTATCGTCCATCCCCCAAGTTAAATCTGATTCCCTTATACCTATTTTGTTGAACAAAGCTAATAGATCCGGTTTTATTTTCGTTTCAAATGCAAAGCCGTTATATAGAACTTCTATAACTTTTTCTTCGTAGAAGTCATTTTCTTTTTTAAGATAGAAAATTTTACCAGCTTCAAATATTCCAAAATTTGATTTGCC
>JAUPVU010000110.1 GCA_030916925.1 Patescibacteria group bacterium | reverse complement strand
GCCGTCAGCATTAATCCTGAGCCAGGATCAAACTCTTAAAATTGAATTCTTTTCACCAATCAAAACTTGATTAAATTTTTAAAGTACAAAATGGTTGCGATTGCAATTTTAGCAGTAAGATAAGCAAACCGTCAATGATCTATAAGGAGAAATTAGTATTATGATAAAAATGTAACTTCAAGATTGAATTCATCTGAAGGAAAGCTTACTTCGCCTGTATTTATTTCGGCTACAGTAGTTGTAACCATTGTTCCCGCGTTAGCGGTCGTCATTCCATCTAAGCTATATGTTAAAGGAATTGCTATAAACGCACCTGCAAATAGTAATATAGAAGCCACAATGTATGAGTAGAATTTGATTGAAAATGACATATTAGAGTGAAGCGAAAACTAGTTCACAATTACCCACTTTAAGATTGTTCTCATCATACATTTCAACATTTAGTTTGGATGAATCGGCTTCGACTTTTGACCCTAACTTTACACATCCTGAACCATTTAGTCTTAGGTTATCTTCCCCACCTAGACCAAGTAGACTAGCTGTTATGTTACTTATTGAATTTGGCGCTTTAATACAAATCTCATTACTTACTTGATTTTGAGTAACTGTTGAACCACTTGCATACATAGCATTGCCATTGCTGAAAGAGCAAAGGTTTGATCTTGTCATTGTTCTGGTAGAATCTTGATTTTCGCCTTGTACGTCAGCGCTAGTTGCTTCAACCGCATTTGCCACTTCTGCAATATTTTCGACTTCCATGGCATTAACCACTTCCATCGTATTTGGCACTTCCATTCCTAACATTGAAACCTCTTTTTCTGAACCAGCTGGCTCGACTAACATCGTTTCATCTTCCACAAACATTACTGATGTTTCCTCATTCCATACTGAATCTCTATAATCGTACGTATCTTCTGAGGTGGATACCTCTGTTGGGAAAACTTCTGAATTAGAAATATATACTGCAGACGTGGATACTCCTAATACCGCTTCAGTAAATTCCATTTGATTAGCTTCTTTAGTTGGAACGGAAGCGAAGGCATAGGTTTGAGCATGTTCGAAAGCCAAGTTACGAGAATATATATATTGATCCAGGGCTACTCTTAGAGAAAAGCTTCCTAATAACAAGAATACAGCTGAAAAGGCGCCAACATACTGTACGAAATTTACGAGTTGTTGAGTATCAACCAATTTAAGATGCTTTTTCTCTATTAAGTCTAATTGTCCCCAATCTACTAAACTAGAAACTTCATTCCAATTTATATATGAGGATAGATTTAATTGTTCTTTGTTCCAAATAGCACTTTTAGAATTTGAATGGAATAGTTCCCAGAATGATTGACTCAACATTTGATCAAAACTTACATATTTAGGCTGAGTATTTTTTGTGTTCTTTCTAGGCATGCTTGTTAAGGTCTATTACTTAATGAATTAAACCGTAATGAACACAAATGTGTCAAGTGTTTCTAGTAGTTGTTGAAACTACAGGACGCGTATATCCACCATTAGCAAATTACACCTCGGCCAATAATGCACTGATTCCAGTACAATACTCCGTATTGGCCAGGTGCTGGCGCAAATATAGGCTGTTTTAGAGTGATTTTTACCTTATTCTCAGAAATATAAGTAAGACTTTTGATGCCAGTCAGCTCACCACTCGACCTTACCCTTATATACATCTCTTCATCTAGCAGTCCAAGCAAGACCTCGCTATCCCTCAAAACATGCTTAAAATCAAGCAATTCTAGTGATGGTGCCATACAGTCTTCTCTACAACCTACTACTAAAGTGTTGTCAGACACCCTTTTCTCTACGACGTACATCGGCACGCCTGCGTTTTTTATTGATTCTAAGCCTTTTCTTTGTCCTACCGTGTAATTAAACAACCCATTGTGACTACCTACCACCTCTGAGTTACGAGAGATTATATTTCCAGGGTTTGGTTCTATATAAGTAGACAGAAATTTTCGCATAGAGATGTCTCCAATAAAACAGATACCTTGGCTATCCTTTTTCTTATATACGTTTAAAGAATTATCCTGTGCAATTCTTCTGACTTCTGATTTTAAAAGATTCCCCAATGGAAATTTAATACGATCAATTATTGGTGAGTCAAAAATATCAGCTAAAAAATAAGTCTGGTCCTTTTTAAGATCTTTAGGAATTGCGATTAAGTTTCGCACATCATGCTTAAACCTATTTCTGATACTATCGGGTATACTAAAAATTGAAGCATAATGACCAGTTACAATATAACCATCCTTTAATTCGGATCTAATCATACTTCCAAATTTAATTTTGCTATTACAAAGTACATCGGGGTTAGGAGTTAATCCATTCTTATAATCCTGGATAAATTTCTCGAAAACCCAAGATTTGTACTCATCGCGCAAATCCAGTTTTTTCAAAGGCAATTTTAGTGAAGCGGAAATATTAACAGCGTCCTGATAGTCCTTATCACTGTGGCAATAGTTACCAGTGTCCCAGCAGAGGATGTAATAGCAGGTAGTATCATTATCTTTCGCACCTATCAGAAAGGCGGCTACGGCGCTGTCAACTCCACCACTAAGTAATATGTTATTTTTTATTCGGGCATTTGTCATATATATGTTATACCAGACCTGGGCTATTTTGTCGTATATACTCCTACGCGGTTACGAGATATGACATACCTGCAATATGTCTGTAAGCGCTCTGCGCCGAGATGGCGCCCTCTGCCGCAGATGTAACTTGCTGATGTAATTGGTTCGATCCATTATTAATATCACCTGCACAAAATACTCCTGAAACATTAGTTCCCATTCCTGCGTCGACATCTACGTATCCATAATCCGATAATTTTATTCCCATTTTTTTAGCCAACTCGCTTTGTGGCTGGTAGCCAATTTGAACGAAAAGTCCATCGCATTTCAATTCATTACTGTTGTTATAAGGTCTATCTAATGTTGCACTTATAACTTTGCTATCCCCATTAATTTTGAGAACATTTGTATCTGCAATTTCTATTATATTTTTTCTACTTCTCAACTGATCGATATAAATAGGAGCAGCTTTTAATGTAGATCTTGAGACTAGATAAACCATCTCGGCATGCATTGAAATATCCTGAGCTCCTTCAATAGCACTATTTCCACCACCGACAACCACTACGGTTTTGCCTTTAAAAAATGG
>JAUPVU010000109.1 GCA_030916925.1 Patescibacteria group bacterium | reverse complement strand
TGGAGTATAGTAGATAAACCGTACGCAAGATAACAGCCTAGTGATGTAAAATAATTAATATTTATATCAGAGGTTATTATGGAATCAGTTAAATTAGAACAACCATCACAAAATACATTACGTAAACGTTATGATCCTGAATTTATTCAACAGGTGCTTGGTGTATATCAAAGTGGTGTCTATGCTACTATAGAAGACTGCGCTATTGCATACAATATTCCTAAAAAGACATTAGGTGGTTGGATTGCCAAATACAAAAAGAATAGTTCACCAGATATAGTGGTTCAACAACAAGCAGAAATATCCAACCTTAAGAAAGAGCTGGCTAAAGCAAAAATGGAGCTAGAAATCTTAAAAAAGGCAAGTATATACTTTGCAAGCCAAGTACAGTAAAGTATAGCTTCATCTTAAGTAATAGTACTTGGATAAATGTTGAATTAGCTTGTGAACTTCTTGGTTTAAGCAAAAGCACATATTATGATTGGTTACGCAACTATGAGAAACGTACCCTAAAACGTCAAGCAAATCAGGAGCTAGCTAATAAAGTCATTATTGAATTTAACCGCAGTAGAAAGAGCTATGGTGCAACTAGAATATTGAGACGGTTACTGAGTAAAAATGTTCAGTGTTCTTATCATCAGGTTTTAGAAATCATGAAAGTAAATGATTTGGTTCCTGTTGGGCATTATAGATATTATGTGAATACGACTAATTCAAATCATAAATATCGAGTATTTGAGAATTTACTAGAACGTAACTTTGTTGCCGATAAACCAAATCAGGCGTGGGTTGGTGATATTACCTATATACCAACAGCAGAAGGTTGGTTGTATCTGGCAACAGTGATAGATATATTCTCTCGCAGAGTGATTGCGCAGAGTGATTGGTTATAAAATGAGTAATCGTATGACGAAAGACTTGGTTATTAGTGCACTCTTAATGGCTCTACGGTCTAGAAATTATCCAACTGGAGTTATTGTGCATAGTGATAGAGGTAGTCAATATTCATCAAAGGATTACAAAGCTATCTTAGCTAAGTATAACTTACTAGGAAGCATGAGTAGGAAAGGTGATTGCTGGGATAATGCAGTAGCTGAAAGTTTCTTTGCAACAATTAAGAAGGAATACATATACCAAACAACGTTTGAAAGTAGAGAAATGGCCAAACTAGGAATATTTGATTACATTGAGGCATGGTACAATCGAGAAAGGATGCATTCATATCTCAATTATTTATCGCCTTGCGAGTTTGAACAAGCTTACTTAGATATGGTCACAGAGATTAGAAAACAAAGTAAAACATTAGACTCTTATTCTGCGTCCGGTTTTTAGACTATACTCCAGAATAATATCTGCTAGAAAAGCTAATACAAGAGAGGTGTTATATTATGAGCAAACAATCAAAAACAAACTTTAGAGCTATCGATGCATTAACTGATGACGACATCGATTATTCTGATATTCCTGAGATAAGCGCAGAAATGTTTAAAAATATGACAATATTGTTGCCAGATGAAACTAAAAAAATTAATATTCGCGTGAAAAATAGTACGATTGAGTTTTTCAAAAAGAATAGCCGTCATTATCAAACTATGATAAATGCAGTGCTTGACGCTTATGTAGAAGCTAACCAGAAGAATAAAATAGCACATTAATTGTAATTTGCTATGTAAAAGTCTAGACTTTATCGGACAATCACCATTTAACTGGCAGTTTTGTCTAAATCTGTAAGATTAGTCAAACTGTCAGATTTCTCCAGTAGTGTACCACAACTTTTTTCAATTGCGATATGCTTACTATCCAAAAAAGTCTGCATTGGAGTTTTTCCATAACAGTATCTTCCAGAATGTGGGCGAAATTCATTGTATTTGCGTAGCCATTCGTTAACATCTATTTGCAACTCTTCCAAAGAGTTATAGATCTTTTTACGAAATGCAATAGAGTAAAACTCATCTTTCATAGTCCTGTGGAATCTCTCACAAATACCGTTAGTTTGCGGATGCCTAGCTTTAGTCTTGCTGTGATCTATGTCTTCAACCGCTAAATACAATTGAAATGCATGATGTTCAACTAAACCACAATATTCAGTACCTCTATCTGTTAGTATTCTAAGTAGTGGTATTTTTTGTTGCTCAAAGAAAGGCAATACCGTATCATTTAATGAATGAGCTGCAGTAATGGCAGTTTTATCTGTATATAACTGCGCAAATGCTACCCTGGAGTAAGTATCAATAAAGGTTTGCTGATAAATACGTCCAACGCCCTTTAGGTTTCCGACGTAATACGTATCCTGAGCACCTAAGTATCCAGGATGCTGAGTTTCAATCTCACCATGGGCTTCTTTTTCTACTTTGGCTTTCTCAAGGATTTGCAATTGCTCTTCAGTTAAGATGATACCATCCTGAGCAACTTTTGCCTCCAATGCTTTTAAACGCTTCTTTAAAGTCTCTAAGTCATTGCGTATCCAGATTGATCTAACTCCAGTTGGAGAAACTAATATTCCACGTTGATTCAGCTCGTTAGAGGCTCTTTGCTGTCCAAGGGCTGGATTTTCAATTGCAATATTGATAACAGCTTCTTCAATATGATCTGGGACTCTATTCTTAGTATTAGGCTTTTTGCGGCTAATTTCCTGTAAGGCCTCTTCACCACCAGTTTCATATAACTGTTTGAATCGATAAAAGCTATCACGAGAATATCCCATAACATTACATGCTTGAGATACATTACCTAGTTGTTTTGCTAATTCTAATACACCAAGTTTTGGTTTAATAATTTTTGCTGCTGTATTACTCATTTTGACATTTCCTTATATTGGGATAAAATACAAGAATATATTTTGCTCTTTA
>JAUPVU010000108.1 GCA_030916925.1 Patescibacteria group bacterium | reverse complement strand
TTTAAAAGCAACTTCACACCTATGTCGATACATACAATTTCCAGTAAATTCAGATCGCAGATCGGAAATATTTTTCGATAAATTTGTAGAGCGAATGGTTGACGCAAAATATAAATCATATCAAGACAGCGATTTGGATCTTATTCGGACCTATAAGGATCATCCAGTTCCCAAATATGGGGTTGAAGAAGCAGAAGTAATACTCAGTACATTAGATATAGAATTACCCTCAGGGATGGCTGCATTTATAGCTATGTTGGGAACTTTAATTTCACCGAAATCAGAAAGATATGGAACCCTTAACAATTTTAACGTGACTGATGCCAGAAACGTTGGTATATGTAGTGATGTAGAGGTCTTTCTTAAAAGCATTTTTCCCTGGAAAGGACACGGACCTGAATATGGAAGTTCATCGCCGCAAACGACTGTATATAAGGACACAAACAATAACCCGATATTCTTAGAGAAAACAAAAGGATTCGGTAATCCTTCTGCAATAAACCTTGTTCCAATAACTATCAATGGAGTGTATATAGCACCCGGTTATATTCATGGCATCCAAATTGGACGTGACAATCTTGATCAACAAATTTCCAAATCATTTGGAGGGGTTCAATTAACTTTAAGAGATATAAATACAATATCAGGTATAAATCCTAGGAGGGCAACTGTTTTTGTTTCTAGCGACGAGAATGAACGACAATCGGCATTCCATAATATTTATGGCAACTCTTCATGTCACGGTATTTACTTAGAGGAATTCGAAAAATATAGTAGGGATATTATTAAGTTTGTTGAATAATAATTCTCACAGACTATTGTGAATAATAAACTGGAAGATTTGATTCCAATTAGCTTCAGCCATCTCCACCATGTGACAATTGTCACTAGAAATACTTTGTAAAACATTGATTTCATCGCGATATTCCACGGTTCAAATTGCTTTCAACATACATTTGGAATAATTATTATTAATTATTAGGAGTCTTGATTTGTTCTAGTACTGATAATCTTTGTTCATTGAGCCTAGTAAGAACCTTTAGCTTATCCGAGTCCGTTAGCTCCTTTGAAGTTAGAACTGCGGTGGAGATGACCTCAAAGTCGCTCTGCCCATTTGAAGGCTCTTCTGACAACTTAACAATTCTTAATATTTCAGCTCTAACAACAGAAGTCTCTGGCAAAGTTTCCAACATAAAGATATTAAATGCTCTAAAGTTCTCCAACTCAACTGTCTTGGTCTCAGGATGGTATTTAAACCAAGTTTTGCCACTTTCTTTTTCTATGTTTGACTCAGCAGCCGGTTTAGGTTCCATAATTGGGGGTGCTGTATTAACTATAACTGGCTCAGCTTTAGGCTGTTCTTCTGATACTACTGGTTCTACTATAACGGTAGCTGTACTATCAACGGTAACTCGAGGATTATATTGCGTGTTCGGTACACGATTCGCCTTTGAATCACCATTCTCAGTAGGTCCACCATTCTGATTGTGTCCAAAATTTTCAGTTCCCCCATTCTGTCTCCCATTCGAAGTACCTGAAACTGAATTGAAACTAGTTCCGTTTTGTTTGGTATTGGCTGATGTTGAGCTAGCTGCACTTGATGCAGTTCCATTTGTAGATGCAGAAGAAGTATTAGAAGCAG
Source organism: Patescibacteria group bacterium (assembly GCA_030916925.1). Lineage (GTDB taxonomy): Bacteria > Patescibacteriota > WWE3 > 2-01-FULL-39-13 > 2-01-FULL-39-13 > JAUPVU01. The sequence goes on along the minus strand of JAUPVU010000108.1, from coordinate 11,391 downwards.
GAGTTCGGCTTGAGTTAGCTGGCCCAGATGCTCCATTACTTGCAGCCGGTGGCCTTGATGCATTAGAAACTGAGGATGTAGCAGATGCTGTTGTTGGGCTGGACGCCGCCGTAGCTGAAGCAGGCGGATTACTTACACCTACATTTGCATGTTTTCTTATAGTTTTAGATGGACGAATGAAACCCATTACCGTTTGTAATTGATCCACTCTATCCATATCGACTTTATGGGCAACTCCTTGATATTCTAAAGCCACGCCTTTGAGAGGGGGTAGTAAATTACCACTTGCAGAGACCTGCTCCATTTCAAAAACTAATCGGCCTGCGTTAGTATTACCATCAATTTTTGAAACAACAAAATTTTTTCCTTCAATTGTCGATTTATATCCCGCAGGTAATCGAGAATCCCTATTAAAAGATTTATTTAGAATGGCTTTGAGTTCATTTTCCACGGACTCTTTCTTAGCAACTCCTCCAGGTAATCCCGATACGTCTGTGTCTAAAATTGATCTAAATTGATGATTCTCTTTATCTTCAGCGACAGTTACTAGATTAAAACTAATAGCTTCGTTAAGGGCTGCCTTTGATTGATCCCCGACCCTCTTGGAAACAACTACGAGTGGCTCACTTGAACGTGGGTTCATTGCCCCTACAATAGTAGAAAAATTTAAGTTTTTCTGTAGACCTTCCGAAAGCTGGCCCTCCACAAGTGGACGATAAATTGCTACTTCAGAAGTAGGATCTGGATCATTTGGATGTTCTTTTAAATTTACAAAATGTATTGCGCCGGGAATGTTAGAAGGATTTTGCAGAGCCAAAACCGCTCTGCGCCTTTCTAACGCACTTATATTATCGGCACTATATTCACCTAGGAGTGGATCTTGAGCCGAAAAACTATCAAAATGTTCCGTATACTGTTCATTTGCAGGAGGCCCACCATCTAAAGCTTTTTTATAATGTTTTCCAAGTTCACTATCTGGTTGATCCAAAACCTCGAGTTTAAAAGGTTTAAATTCAGGTTCGGGAACATTAGAGTTATTCATATCACCGTTTATTGAAAATAATTGTGTATTCATACTATTTTTATATTAGAATAGGCTATATCGCATGTCCACAACTACTTATATAACCAGCAAATTTACTTCAAACTTCTACATATTATTTTTAGTTGTAATTTTGTTTACAATGGTCGTCAAACTCACGACCTACTTAACCATTGGAACACATTATTCATACGATGAAACGATAATTAAGGCTATTTCGACACAAACTATCTCGGGAATCTTGAATAGCATTAGAGCTGAACCTCATCCCCCTGGGATGTATATATTTCTACACTTTTTACCCACTTCCAATATTATCTTAACTAGAATAATTATTAGCTGTATATCACTTACTATTTGGGTAACCGCATGCCTACTTATATTTAAGAAAACCCGCGAGCAGGGATTAATACTTGGGTTAACATTATTCACAGCTACTTATTTTTTTGCTAGCATTATCGATACCTTAAAACATCCATCTTTAACATTACCAATCTGCTTATTATCGATCGCAATTTCCTCGAGAAACGGGAGCTACAAAACTTTAGTGATGATTAACCTTCTTTTATTATCACTTGTTTTATCGGGATATCTTCCATACCTAATAACACTTGTAATAATAACAACGGTACTATTGCAACAAAAATCCTATAATCATATAAAAATCACCTTAATAGTAAACACTGTATTTTGTATAGTTAGTCTAATCTTATGGACTTGGGATCAGATCTTCTATAACCTAACGAGATTCACGTGGATTGCACAAAATGATAAAACTATCTATCAACTGTTCATGAAAGTATTTTCTATTTATAACGGAAATGTAATATCCGAAATACTTTTTTTGGCATTAACTGCGGCAGTTATTTCTCAGATGTATATTGTAATCAAAAGTAAAAATATACATCCTTATTGGAACTATCTGATATCATTTTTTTTCATATCGATTGTGCTAGGTTATGCTTTCTCTTTAAATGTTAGAGTCAGATTTAATCCATTGTTTATATTAAGTTTCTTTATTTTATCTGGGTATGGATTATTAAAAATCCCACTCCGTTATGCCTATCTCGCAGTGCTCTTAGTAACTTTATCTCTAAGCGCTATTTCATTTATAGAATTAGAAAAAAATGAGCAATTTTATCTTGCTAAATTGAATAATTCGCTTTCTCAACATACTGAGCCAAACTTACAATACAAATTAATTGCATACCCAGATCTTAAACCTTATGTCCATATCGAAAAACCTATAACCACTAACGTTAACATAATTCCCACTAATATAATCACCGATTTTAGCACTAAACATGGAATTTTTGATAGACGTGTAATAGCTAGCGAGGGACAACTGGATAAATTTTTATCTTCCCCAAATGAAGAACAAGTTCGGACATTCGAAAAATTTGTAACACAAAATAAAGATTTTGATGGGTTTATTCTACTACTCGAAAAAACAAACGGTGATCAAAGACAATTTTTATTAATTAATTTATTTGAAAAGTATTGTAAAACAGAATCAATGGAGACTTTGAATTATGCCGCATCAATTGTTTTTTATAACGAATGTGGAATAAGTGTCCAGGAAAAATAATCTAAGTTAACTACCATCACCTGCAGAAAAAGGTGGATTAAAATAACTATTATTACCATCCGTATAACCTAAAAGCTTCAAAACTAACCCAAGGAAAAAGGTAATATATGGTAAGGCAATTAATCCTAATACTGCAAAAACGATATTAGTTAAGCCCTCTCTTAGTTTAGTCATCGCATCTTCACTAGGAGATTTAACTACATTCATAATCGCCATAAAAACATTATAGGCCACAAAAACTAACATAATTGCAAAAAGAAAATAATGAATAACATTTAATCCGACATTAGAAATTCTACCAATCGAGGATATGGCGTCAGATATATTTGTTGGATCAGGGATACAATTTTCTACATCAGTGCATGCCATATTTTTATTTCAACAAATTTGGTATAACGAATTCAACATCTATGCCAATTATTCCACCAATAAATTGTACTAGCCACCCGAGACTTAGGGATAGTAAACCTAAGACAACAATTACCACTGCCTTTTTTATACCATTACTAAAATCGGCCATTGCTTCGTCACTATCAGATTGCGATAATTTAAATACCAACATCATAAGTGTGTAAGCAAGTCCAATAAACATTAAACCCCATCCTAGATAAGAAAACAAATTTAATAGAAAATTAAAGATTGAATACATACTGTCAACTTGACCAATTTCCGGTAGTACTCCAAGATCTTCCTCAGTTATTGGCATAAGCTTTTATCAAAAAGAAATACATAATTGTTTATATTCTAGCAAAAAAGAACGGGGTGCTAAAGCACCCCGTTCTACTCATAGATACAATGTTTATCATTGCATTCTGACATACGTTAAACCTATGAACCTGATGGTAGAGCTGTAAATGGATCTGATGGTGTTATTGAATAACCGAAGATTCCGCCTACAAAACCAATTAACCATCCTAAACTCAAAAGTAACAATCCAGCAATTACAATCAAAACGGCCTTGGTTATATAACCTTGTACCGTCTTCATTGCCTCTTCGTTATCTGCATTGAAAAGCTTGTATATTAATGAGAATAAAACGAAACCGATTCCAATAAATACTCCAGCCCATCCAAGATATCTAAAGATGTTATAAACAAATAGTAAAATTGAACTAAGTCCATCGAGATCTCCAAATTTATTGCTCGCAGAATAAGCCGTTCCAACTAAATCTTGGGCAAAAGAAGGACTCACAAACAAAACAAACATTCCAGCATACGCGCTTAAAATTCCATATAACTTTTTCATAATTCACCTCCTAAGGTAAAAATATTTTAATAAATATTAACTATTCAACTGAATAAATTCTATACAATAAATCATATAAACACAACTAACAAGGTAACAGCAGATAATAGCACAACCAGGCTCAAATTGGTATACTTGTCCTAATTATGCCTGCCAATTTGAGCTTCAAAATTAACAAAATTTACAGTAACTTATTCTTAGTATTGGTACTGCTAGCGGGTTTTGCCATGCTTACTACCAATACACTTGCTGATGAAACCGACGATTTAAAGAAGATTGAAGAAGAAATCAAGAAACAAGAAGAGGAACTTAAAGAAACAGAATCGGAACTTAATAAGGTACGGGATAAATCAAAACAAATCTCTGATACCCTCTCTAAACTATCTGGCAATTTAAACCTAAATCAATCTCAAATAGACGATCTTCAAAAAAACATTGACGAACTTACCGTAGATATTAATAACCTAGACAAAAAGATGGGAATTAAAAAGGGCGATTTAGACCAAAATACTAAAATCAGGGACATTGCCCTTAAAGAACTCTATATAAATAATAAAAAGAACCTAGCAGAAGTCGTCTTAGCTGAGTCAGGCGTTAGCCAAATGTTTGAAACTGCGGCATATTATTTTAGTTTTGTTAACAACTCAGAGTCCTTAATTAGTCTTATAAATGGTGATATTAAAGGATATGAAGAAGACAAAGCTGAAGTCGCAGAAATAAAAGCGAAAATTGAAACTCAAAAAGGGCAACTTAAAAAAGTCGTTGATCAACTAGCCGCTCAGGTTAGTAAATCGAAAAGCGATCTGGCTTCAACTGAAAAAGATGCCAATTCACTCGAAGGTGAAAAACAAAACATACAACGAAAACTATCTGAACTATCAGCAAAACAACAATCAATTTTAGGAGAAAAAACCGATAGTGGAACATTTACCACAAGCGTTGGCGATATTCCAACAACGGGTGAAGCAAGTTCACGGGCGGACTTCAATCCTGGGTTTAAAAAAGCTTTTGCAGGATTCTCTTTTGGCGCACCACATAGAAAAGGTCTTAGCCAATATGGAGCAAAAGGTCGTGCTGAAGATGGCCAAGATTATAAAGAAATCCTAAAGGCATATTATGGAGATATAGAAATTGTTGAAATGAGTGGACTTCCCAAAAACATATCTACAGATAAAGGTTCACTTGAATTAGACGGCAAATATTTAAATGGATTAGCAGAAATGCCAGCTTCATGGCATAAAGAGGCATTAAAAGCTCAAGCGGTTGCTGCAAGAACCTATGCACTTTCATATGTTGGATGGCGAGTCTCCGATAAGGAAGCTAAAAAATCTATTTGTACTACAGAAAGCTGCCAAGTATGGTCTTCAAGTAAAGCATCTTCCTCCTCCGCTGAAAGTTGGCACAAGGCAGTAAGCGATACAAAGTCTGAAGTTATGGTAAGTAAAAAATCAGGCGATATATTTTCGGCATTCTATGCAGCTTCATCTGGAGGATATAACTACAGCTATTCTAGTATCGGACACACCACAAAAGGTGGATGGGACACAGAATGTAGCTCTAAAAACTGCTGGACTAGCGAAGCGTTCGAAAGCAAAGGCGGTTCACCATGGTTTTATAAAGGATGGTATAAATCAAGATCAAATAAGGCTTGTGGAAGATCCCACCCATGGCTTACCGAAAGCGAATTCGCAGACATAGTTGGCGCCGCGGTTCTCTATACCAAAGATGAAGGAAACGAGGCACACCTATCTCAAACTGATGCTGAATCATGTTGGGGTGAAGGCATTAGCGGAACTTGGTCAAGAGATACAGTTAAGGAGAAAACTGGCATAACCAGCGTAGACAGTGTTTCGGTAAGTTATTCTAACGGTGGTGTAACAGCCGAAGTGAAAATAAAAACCAACAAAGGGGAATATAAATTTAGCGGAGAAGACTTTAGAGATATATTTAATCTAAGAGCACCGGGAGTACTAAATATAAAAAGCGCTTTATATAATATTGAAGTTAAAGATTAATCTTCTTTAAAGCACACCGAACAAATCGGTCGCGACTATCCTAACAATTACACCAGAGAGAATTATTAAAAATAATCCTTGTATCCAGGACATAAACATATCTTTTCCTTTTTGAATTGTTGCAGGGTCTCCACTAGATAAGTTAAGTCCAATAAGTGGAAGCATAAAAAGTGACGCTACAACTCCAAGTCCTATTGCTAAAATATGTGCGTTCGATCCCAGTGCTGTGAGACAAGCACCTATTCCAGCGCTTGGAGTACAACCATCAAATAAACCTCCATCAAAATTAAAGCTAGGACCAGTTAGGCCGCCTGAAGGAGGAGGAGTGGGATCAAGTATAGGCTCCGGAGTATCATCATCATCTAATGGCGCTGTATAGTCAAAGTAAAATAGTTGTTTGCCCAGTGCAGTCCCGTAATCCTCTAACTCATTCCCATTTTTGTCTACACTTCTAATTACTTTTAAGTAGGATAAATAGTATTCACCGCCTGCATTGAGCTTTTCAATCATCGCTCTTGGAAGTAGTGCGTTAAGCGGGATAGTCATACCACCGTCTTGTCTAAACATTGCGTCTAGCGCGGTCTTAAATTCGTTTGCCATATCTGGTGTAACCTGTGAGGGTGAGGTTATTCCGAACCTAAAAGAATAGAAAAATTCATTTAAGCTGAAACTAAACATGTCCCCACCCGCCGTTGGAACGATTTTACCGTCTACTACTGTATAATCTCCTATTACGATAACATAGTCATTTAAATAACCACCTGATCCTCCAATTCCATCAGTAGGAATTGGATTAAAGTGAAGAGGATCAAAGGTGATATCTTTAAGCATTAATTTCATTTGCCCATTAGAATCCTGTTCGTAACCTATTCCACCAATTAATAAATCATCACCAGCATTTATTGGATTTGAAGATAATAGAAAAAGGAAAATACCAATTAGGCCAAAAATTAGTTTGTTTATTTTCATTTATATAAATTTAACAGATAGCATTTAAAACTTCTATGCTAAAATATTTCTAATGACAAACAGAAGTAATCGACTATTATTTTTAATCACTCTGGGGAGCGCAGAAATTTCTTATTTAGTCCCTAGAGTTGCGTATGCTGCAGGATGTACCTACGACCTAGCAGGAGATCCTCCTGAATTTGGGCCTTATATCGTTTCGTGTTTCCCTAACGTGTGGTCCACAATGAGTACAATCATGATTGCAATCGCAATCGGAAGTGCAATGTTACTACTTTTTACTACTATTAGAGCGCGAAATAACCCAAAGACTTTAGAAACAATACCTTCAAGATGGACGAATTTAATTTTATTTGCACTTCTAGCAATTGGCGTTGGAGGAACATTATTGAATTTCTTATTAGACCTTGTTGGAGCAGGAAGAGTTCAAACATATCTCGATATGTTCCAAAGTGTTTTAAATCCTTAAAGAAATTTTATTCTATCTTCTCTTCTTTGGTCCTGCATCTTCTCCACCAAATAGAGGTTGAACACCAAGTAATCCATCAACAATTTTTCTAGCATTTCTTGCTTTCCATATTATAGATATACCTAAAAGTCCTTTTAGTAATACGAACCAAAACTCCAATGTTGTATTGATTACATTAAAACCATTAAGAAAAGACTCACCACTAGTGTCAGGAGTAATACTCATTACTCCCAAACCTATGACCACTAAAAGTAGTAACAAAGGTAAAGCGATTACATCAGAAACGACCCTCTTTCCAAGATTCATTGCTAGCCCTTGTTTTCCAGGTAAGACGGATAATAAACCAACAAATGGGGCAAGAATTATTGTTGATATAAGCGATATAAAAATCTTAATAAAACCCCAAACCCCTGCAAACATTACTACCACTATCCCGACAATTGCTGCAACTAAAAAGAGCGCCATACCAACACCATAAACGCGCATCCTGCCGATTACTCCTATTACGCTATTTAATGCACCAACTGCAACGGTCCATACACTTATATCTTGAACTTCTCCACCTAGAATGCTTACAAGTAAAGTTGCACCAATCCTTAAAGCAAGGCCGAGTAGAGGCGGGATTAATGCGAAAGCAGCACTAATTATTGGGTAGGATAATAGAATAATTCCAAGTCCTAACGGTATCAATGGAAGTACGGAATAAACCGAAACTGTGACTTGAGGCGAAATTTTAGTTCTAAACATAATCATCAACCCTACGACTGCAAGTGCAGCTCCAAAAAGTGCCAAGGACATGTTTCGAGTAATCTTCCATGACTCCAAAACAAATTCTTCAAATTTAGAACCGAAAAACCCATCGGCAGCATAGGCCGGTGTAGTAAAAATTGTATTTCCTAAAGTATCATCAACATATAGAGCTAAATTCGTAGGAATTGGGGCCGTATTTGGAGTTGTCAAAAAAGCGAGTGTATTACTTCCTATATGCCCCAAACCATTAGGGATTCTTACATACTCACCTTTCCCAAGATTATTAAAACTTGTTGCATTAGTCCAGGTCGCATTGGGGTCTATACACACTTCACTTTCTAATAATTCCTCCATCGTTTGATCACAAACATGCTGGGTAATATTGTTATAAACCAAATTTTGCATTAAGAATGATTGACCCCACATATTTGCATTTAATTCGCATTGACCATCAGAGTCTACAAATTCTTTGAAACCACACCATAAATTGTATACAGTAGATAAAGATTTCCAAGCCTGAACCCCTGCTGTAACTGGGTTAAGAGCCTCTGCAGGAACGGGGTCTACAAGTGCTCCAACTTGGGCATTCGTAACATTCGGTTTTAGAAGCGCCGATGTTAATAGAGTAAAAATGAAAATTGATAATGCAAATGGCAAAACTCTGTTTCCAAAGTTTTTTATGTTTCGACCAGATGAAAATAAAGCTTCAATAATATTCATAAATATAATTAAAGTTATTCTACAAAATATAGAAAGTAATACAAGTCATATAATTATCATTCCTTGCCTTTTTTTTGGTAGACTTTACTAAATTAATTTATGCCACCAAAAAAGTTCGAAAAACCAGTCACATTTTCTGGATGGGTTGAAGATATTTTTAATCTTCCGAAAGAAGTAACCAATCAAACATTCGGAGTAATAAAAACAAAACACCAAGAATATTTAGTATGGGTCGCAAAAGCGCGTGCATCGGATGCTGACTATGCTGAGGCTGATTTAATTAGAGCTTTTACCGAAGGGGCAGAAGCTTTATCGGATTTACAAGGTATAAATACCACCATCAAGGTTAATGAACTATACGCGAAACCTATTGATACCATCAAAGCTCTTGGGCAAAGCACCATTAAACAATTGACCGACATGGATGATTTGGCTGGATATAGGCGTGCGGATGCAATCGCTAGGTTGACCAAGGGGCAAGTTACAGACGGAAGAGGTAACGTACCAAATAGCAGGTATGTTGATGCTGGACGATCAATTAATAATCCTCAAAATTTGATATTGAAGGGACTAACTACTTCCAGAATAATTCCTCTAAATCCTGATGCACTGATAGAAACCACGCCAAGTGGAAAACTTCGATCAAGAATGCAACTTGTAAAAGATGTAACAGGAGGAAAAGACCCCGCCGGTGTTGGCGATTGGGAAGATCGAAAAGTTGTGGAGGATGGCATCGGAAGGGATAGACAACATAAACCTTATTTACAACTATCAGGAGCATTTTCGCAAATGGCGATGGGCCTCGAATCATATGGGTCAAGGTTAAGCCCAAAAATTACAATTAATACTCAATACGGTCGTGCACTCGCACAAGAAGTTGGAATTGATTTGGAACAAGTTCTAAATGGATCACGAGGTGGGTTAAAAGCAAGTTATGATCTTAAAATTAAAGATCCAGCAAGCGGCAGGCTTAAATCACTAAAAGATAAAAGATTAGCTAACAGTGGATATGTAACGATTGGTTCTTTTCATCGCACTCTTGCAGAAGATGCCGGAGGAGATATTCGGAAATTATTGTCCGATGATAATTTAATAGCAAAAGCCTTAGCGATTGGACCTGCTGAATATGCCACCATGGATGGTGAAGTCAAACAGTTCTTTAAAAACTTTTTAGAAAATGAAGAAATTCAGATTCGGTCAAGCTATTTAAATCCGCGTGGCGAACTTGGCCAAGCAATCCAAGCGAAATGGAAGGCGGCAGGACTGGTTCCTTCTCTTGAAGGAGAGATATACTCTGGAGCCGGTGCTGCTTATATTAAAAACGATCTACAACATCTATCAAATGCAAAAAGTACAAAACAATATCTATTGGGCGATGCCTCGCAAAAACAAATTAAAGCCGAGGCACTAAAATCTTTGAAGAATAAGTACGGCCATGACGTAAAACTATTAGCAGAAAAGACCGGAGAATTTTATGAAAGATTGGAAGCCTTAAACGAAGCTACTGTATCTGCAAACACCTTATTTGCTTCTGCAACAGTCAAGGATGCTCTAAAGGCTGTAAAAGACGGGGATTTTATTAAAGCAGCCATAGTAAATACAAGATTGCTAGGAATGATTCCTTTTTCAAACAAAAAGATGAGATCGCCTATTGAGTGGGCAGAAATTCTTCTGCCGGATAGCGCTCAAGATATAGTCAACAAAGGTATAGGCAACTTCACTAAACCAAAAATAGACGAATTAAAGAAATTAATTTCCAGCACAACGGATCCCGTTGCCCAACAAAGATATCTTAATCAAATTAAAAATTTAGAAGGATTAGATAAATGGATTAATCCAATCACCGTTGCCAAAAAAGTAAGTGACACAGCGCAGACCGCAATCGGTATTAAGGTAAAAGGAGATAAATTAAACCCTATACAAAACTGGGTAAATGAGCGTACAGGACTATTCAACTCCACGGTGTTCATGGAATGGAAGCAAAGAGATCCAACCTCGATGAAAAACGCACAGCGATATACCATGACACGGGTAAACTCAAAAGATGCGCAAGGCTTATATGGTAAATTTGGCGTTTTTAGTGTTTTCGAAGATATAGAAGCAGCGAATTTATTCGCTCACCCAAGCCTATCTACCCTTCCCTATATCCATGACATACAAACGATGTTTACCGATTTATCAAACATCGATGCATTCTATGCCGAATTAGCTCGAGTTCAGGGTCATTTAAAAGAGGGGACTCCAATTCCTGCGGATTTATTGGATTTTTATAACAACGTAGTAGTACCCATGAATTTCCACGAAGCATTAGAGGGCGCGGGAGAGTTTGTCATCGACAAGGTAATGGATGGATATAATCAATATAAACTATCAGGCGAAGTTTTACTAAATAAAATATCTGATGGCACAAAGATGGGAGTTGGCAAATTGCACCCTGCTGACAGGGCGCAATTTTTAAAAACATTCAAAGGTAGTGGACGTGCTTCACAACTAAATGATTTATATATCGGCTGGTTAACAAAATATAACCGCTATGCAAACTTTTTCAATGACTATATCCAAAAAAATATAATATTTGGCGACGTGCTTACTGGAA
>JAUPVU010000107.1 GCA_030916925.1 Patescibacteria group bacterium | reverse complement strand
CAGCAACGTATTCATTAAGAAAATTGCTTAAACTAGCACTAGATGGTGTTGTTTCACACTCTACAAGACCACTTAAGCTCATCGCGCTCCTTGGCCTGATTATTTCAGTTCTTTCTGCTACTGTTGGGATTCTCTTAGGGTTCCAGAAATATGTACTGAGCGACCCCTTTGGTCAATCAATAACTGGCAGTGCCCTGCTCGCATTGTTTGTAACCTTTTTAGTTGGCATAGTATTAGTCTGTCAGGGATTACTCGCGTTGTATCTGGAAAGTGTTTACTACGAGACGCAAAACCGTCCACTTTACGTTGTTAGAGAAAGCGAATAAGTGCACATTGTTTGGTTCTCCTGGAAAGACAACAACCATCCATTAGCCGGTGGGGCTGAAGTAGTATCTAGTGAAATCAGAAAAAGATTACTAAAAGATGGCCATACTGTTACTTTAATTACTGCTCGTTACAATGGTTCTACTGAAACAGATACGGTGGATGGCGTGAATATTATACGCAGGGGTGGACGATTTAGTGTCTACTGGAGCGCAAGATCCGTTTATAAGTCACTCGATGAGACAGCTGACTTGGTGGTAGACGAAATGAATACTATACCTTTTTTTGCAGCTACCTATACTAAAAATGTACCAAAGATCCTTCTTACTTATCAACTCGCTCGTTCAGTCTGGTTTTACCAAATGATATTCCCCTTTTCAATTTTGGGCTACCTTCTAGAACCAATTTATCTTAGATTCTTATCAAATAAATACAACCTGATTTTGACTGAGTCTGAAAGCACAAAAAAAGATCTCCAAAAATACGGTTTTAAAGACTCGACTATCAAAGTATTTCCAATCGGAATTGAGATACAGCCCAAACAATCGCTCAAAAATATGAACTTCAGTAACGAAATCCTTTTTCTCGGAGCACTTCGGCCAATGAAAAGACCGCTCGATGCTATCAAAGCATTCGAGATTGCACGAGATACGAATAACAAATTACGTTTAATAATTGCGGGTAGTACTGACGGAAAATACGCTAAAAAGGTAATTAAGTTAGCGGAGAGCTCTCGTCACTCTGAAGCAATTAATATAAAAGGCAGGGTTAGTAAGTCTGAAAAAATCATTCTTCTTGGAAGAGCTGATGTTATATTAGTCACTTCTATAAAAGAAGGCTGGGGTTTAATAGCAACAGAAGCCAATAGCCAAGGTACTCCAGCGATCGCTTATGACACAGATGGCTTGAGGGATAGTGTAGTACATAACCAAACTGGACTACTCGTTAAGTCTGGGGATTTTCAGGCGATGGGTCAAGCTATTAACAAGGTTTATAGTAACGAAAAAAACTTTCAAAGACTGAGCATAAATTCACTAAAATCAAGCAAACAATACACTTTTGATAATTCATATAATCAGTTTTTAGATCACATCAAAAAACATATAATATAAAAACAAGCTCTATTATTATATTTTGGTATAATAGAAGAAGTGAATTCAAAAAAGAAACGAACAATCAAAGTTTTTGTTGATGGTGAAGTTTTGGTTATACCCCATTTTAGTGGTATTGGTCACTACACTGCCGCGTTATTATCGGCAGTAGATAAACTATTGTCGACTCCTGAATATTCACATTTTAGATTCGAGATCGGTGCTCCGAAAAACTTAAAACACAATCTAGGTCGATTTAATTTTGAAAATTTTATAGTTAGGAATATGCCTTTTTCCCCTCATACCGTTAACGGTTTGAAAAAGCGTGAGATCTTACCTCCAATAGACTTACTCTATGGTAAACGGGTGTATTTATTTCCAAATTATAGTACTTGGCCAACATTATTCTCACAGGTCATCCCTATCATCTACGACCTTTCGTTTATACAGCTACCTGAGTACGTAGAGCCAAGAAACCAGGAGTTTCTTGTTGATCAAGTTAATAAGTCCGTCCAAAGATCAAGCAAGATAATTACAATATCTAGATACATCCAAGGTGAAATTCAGAATCATTTTAATTTAGACAAAAATAAAATTGATATTGTCTTTCCTGCTACAGATATTGAAAATTATTATCGTCGTTCTGAACATGATATCGTGCACACCAAAGCGAAATTTGGAGTCTATGGAAAATACATTCTCTTTGTAGGAAATATCGAACCCCGTAAAAACCTAATGACTCTTTTGTGTGCCTATGAAAAACTTCCAAAAAAGATTCAGGACGAATATGCTTTACTCCTTGTAGGTGCAAGAGGCTGGCTGGACAGCGATATACATAAAAAAATAATTGAAATGCGAATATCTGGTCTACGAGTTATTCAACCTATTGCGTATGTGGAGGACAATGATATACCGGCGCTATATAGTGGTGCAAGCGTTTTTATTTATATAAGTAAATATGAAGGATTTGGAATACCTCCTCTCGAGTCTATGGCTTGTGGTACGCCAGTTATATCAAGCGACAATACGTCACTCCCTGAAGCAGTAGGAAGTGCAGCTATTAAAGTAAAGGCGACTTCTCAGACTGAAGTTAACGATGCGATATTGAAAATTATCTCAGATCCTATATTAGTAAACAAACTAGTCGAACAAGGGTATGAGCAAGTACAAAAATACAACTGGATAAAAAGTGCAAAACAGTTACTAAAATCAATTGAGGACGTAGCATAAATGAAAATTGCAATCGATTTACGACCACTTCAGGTTGGACACCAAGACCGAGGTATTGGAAGTTATATTCTCAATATCTTGAAAGAAATACCGACGGAAAATATTGAATACATCATTTTAAGATATTCGAAATCCGATCCCGTAAAAGATTATTCTATAAATTTCGGTAAAGAATATAAGGATGTAGTAGTTGTTCATAATAAATTCGGTCGAAGCCCTAAAGAATTGATTTTATATATAAAAGATCTTATGTTCCCTGTTCATAATAAATTAAGGATGTACCGACCAAACATATATATACAATTTGATTATCTATTCGGTGCGCCTCGATTACTCAACTGCAAAACGTATGTAGTGGCATATGATTTAATCCCCTTCAAGCTTAAGAATCTCTACTTGCCCTCATGGAAAAAATTTATATATTTTAGACAGCTACGTATTCGCTCGAGACTAAGACAATCAGTTAGGGCGTTCTTTTACGAGCATAAATACAGAAAAGCATTAAAATTCTTACGCAGAGCAAATGGCGTAATAAGTATTTCAAATAGTACTACAAAAGATTTAATTGAAATTGCAAAGGTAAAATCAAAAAACATAAATACTATTTACCTCGCAGCTTCTTTCAGGGAGTCTGAAAAGGATCTATTCCTTCGAGATATCATTAAAAATTTAGTAGATGATATTGACGGAAATTTTATCACTTTTATTGGTGGAACTGATAAGCGAAGACAAGTTACAGAACTTATTTCTGCATT
>JAUPVU010000106.1 GCA_030916925.1 Patescibacteria group bacterium | reverse complement strand
TGAAGAGTTAACAGGATATTTTGAGCCCAATGATCAGTTTTACATAGAGAACCCTATTGTTGATGGAGTTGAATATGTTGATACAGAAAAGATGAGTCCTGAGGAGGTTGTGGAGTGGATTATAGAGAGGGTGGGTTAGAGTCTCTTTTGTGTGAACATTTTGCTAAAAAGTTATTTAGATACTTGAAAAATAAAGATTGTGTAATGGAGTACAAATACCGCCTCTTCCTTTGTTGGAGCTCTACCAGTACCACTTGTATGATGTCCCCTAATGGAAATAAATTCCCTCGCAAGATCTGTTAAAGTATTTTTAGGATTTATTAAAGTGTCTCCTAAAAAAGATAATTTTGATGGATCAGCAATAAAATTATTTAAGAATTTACCCAATGATGGCTTTGGGTCCTGTGAAAAATATTTATTTTTAAATAGACCTTCAAGTGCATCAACACACTTAGATACAGTCTTTTCGTAATCAGGATTACGAGAATAACAACTATGCCAAGCCTCCTGAATAAGTGTATTATTATCTAAAACGTCTCTTGATGTTTCAGTAATAATTTTAGGCACTCTTTCAACGATATCAGCAATCCCACTTTGGTACTCTTGAATCTTTGAAGATTCAAGCATGACTGCATAAGCAGAGCCTCCAACAGAAAGGATATGCTCCATCTTTCTAGCTTCACTCGGTCGAGCATAATTCTGCAAACAAATCTGAATAACATTAATTGTCCTTTCGGAATCGTTTAATACAAATTTTAAAAACAGCCTGTGATCTCTTGGAAATGGGACTTTTTCTCTGAACAATAAATCAAGGTTGTTCAAAAACTCAGAACTGATCGCTTGATAATCTTCATATGTCCAAATACTTGCATTTCGTAAAACATCATGAATCCAAGTTGATATTGGTATTACAAGGTGTGGTGGAAACTCCCTAGTGAGTTCATCAGATTTAAATGTGTAATTTTCAGTTACTGGCTTGAATTTCATATATTTCTTATGCTAAAGATACTAACAGTACTCCATATTTTAATCTAACTCTGACCATTATCCTTTACGCATGAAAAAACACTACTTGACAGTAGTGTTTTTTCATTGGCTGGCCGTCTCGAGCTGGAACCGTTAGGGGTCAAGCCCTGCAAGGTCATTTTAACATCTTTTTGGATTTCAAATCGACGCGATTCGTGCGCTATAAAAATCATACTTTACTTAGTTACAGTTTTTCTACCCCTGAAATCATTAATTTGCTTTGGTAAATCATAAAGATATTGAAGTAAATAATCTAAAAATTCTAAAGCGTCTCTAACATCTGCAGGAATCACACTTTCTTGACCGACTTCGGGATGAGCCGAATCATTACCCAAAAAACGTAATTCATTTGACCATTCTTTCATAAGTGGCGGCAAAATTCCTTTCTGTGCCAAATCATTTATCTCATCTCTTAACTTATCTCCTGTTGCACCATTCAGGCGCAAACATATTTGTAAAGCACTTCGAATCAGTACCGCCGCTCCATCCCAAATCTCATTGGTTACCGATTCATGCGCTTGCAACCAAAAACGCTGAATTTCTACTGGCCAATAATCAGATGCTTTTAATTTTCCTGTAACGCCCGGCAATACTCTGAAATTATACAGTCCGCCATTCTCGCTTGCGGACCATAATGCCATAACATAACCAGCACAATTTCCGCATTTATACGTATCAAAATTAAGCTTTTTATCTGAATTTGGCTTTTTCTTTTCTGCCCTGTGTTCAAGCTCAAAATTTCCCTGCTCAAGACAAAAAGGACATTGGAGCTCATAAGTACCTAAGCCAGTACCTCTTTGACCATACCCTTCACCCAAGCTCCATATATTATTCATAATTATTTATTCTTTTTAAATTGCCCCGTTTCTAAATTTCTAGATACTTCGTTCCAAGGCAAGATAATTCCGTGCATAGTAATGTAGACTCCCGCTGGCAAGGTCTGTACTCCACCAACAGCCAGACCAACATTAAAATCAGCATCCGTATTTGAGAACTTTTCCGGTCGCATTGACCCTGTGATTACAATAGTTTTATCTTTAATATTAGAAAGCTTTTCTGCTGTCTGAATCATTGTATCTGTTCCATGTGTAATAATGATTTTATCAATTGAAGATTCTTGGCATATTTTGTGAATTTCAAATCTATCTTCGTCAGTTAATTCCGTACTATCTTTTCTACAAGCTGATACAACTTCATACTCAAAAGACGGATTTACATCTGGTAAAATTCTGTTCACTGCAGGATCAGTGATTTCAAAAGCATAACCTAAGGTTGTTCTAGGATAATCCTTATCTATTGTCCCTCCTGTTTGGATGAATAGTATTTTCATAGGTTAATTATAAACTAGAACCTAACGCTAAGATATGACGCAACTCGTGCGCGATAGCCTAGCTCTTGTTGGCTGGGATATAGGGACTCGAACCCCAATTCGCCGGACCAAAACCGGATGTCCTGCCATTAGACGATATCCCAATGTGTTTGTCAAGATACTGTAGTTATTTTACTTTTAATAACACAATCAATACCCTGAGCCCACCCTTCAAGTTGCCTTACAAGGGTTGAACTAGCCACTACTTTAACCTGAATTAGACCGTAATACAAGTCGCCAATATTTTTTCTTTTAGTCTGTACTTTATGTTTTTTAAAACGCACTACACTTAGTAAATTAATAGGTACAATAAGCTCTTGTGACCAATATTTCTTCACAATATCAACCCTATGTTTGTTATTATCATGCAAATATATTTCAAATTTCAAATCAGAAAATGGGATTTTTTGTATACGGAGTAACCAATATAAGAACAATCGAATCATTCGAGGATCCATATTACCAAAACGTATTTGACTACCAGGATTGGCTCGCTCTTTACCACCCTCCGCCCAATACGCCATAGTAGCCAAAAGCCACACCTCCCTATCGCTCAAACCACCAATCTCCTCTCGTGATACACCATAAATACCATCTCTCTTTTCTACTGCCATCTCATGTCGAATACGAGCACCCTTTTGTTGAGCCTCCTCTCGCAATTTTGTAATACGCTGTTTCTGTGGAGTAGAAAGACCAACCTCGCGAAGCCATTCAGAAAGCGTAGATTTTGCGATAGGAAAAATAGCACGAATTTCACTATAAGTCTTCCCTTCTCGACGCATCGCTATCACGCATTGTTTCGTAGAAATATCATGTCGAGCTCCACTGTTTGTTGGTGGAATATATATTGAAGGTTCGCCAGCACTAACAGGTTTAGTTCTCGCAGATTGAGCTTGTATATTTTTAATTTTAAAATCAGTTTGTGAATTGATTATTTGCATACCAAAGTTATATCACCCGTGTTTCAAAATTTGCCGAAAAATAGCAAAAGAAACTTGTGTACAACTCATACCACCCTTACATTTTCAAGCTCAAATCACACTCATATTTTTCAAAAAATCAGTTGACGGGTTTTGGGATTTCGGGAATTATTCTAGAGAATAAAAAGAGTATTAAAAGCCACGCATGATATAATGACAGCGTATGAGAAAAACAATTATTTATTCAATTTTCTTTCTGTTAATTATCGTCCTAATACTCTCACGTTTTGCACCATGTTTACTTTTTAAGACACCTTCGAACTTTCAATCTAATAACACCACTTTTAGTTTCAAAAAAGACGGAAGTATGCAAGCTTATCTTGAAGGAGACATGGGTTTTATCGGAACCTATTCATGCAAGGCTGCCGGACTCGCAATTGACGTAAGCCTGCGTAACGCGCAGCCAAAATATGCAAACATCATATTACTCAACCCCATTATCGGACTTATATTTAAAGGTGGGTATGTAAGCAAGCGTTATTAATTGTTTGCAACCACCTCCCCCACCACCAATTCCAACGGCAAACTCTGCACATATGTTTTTCCTATCGAATGATACAC
>JAUPVU010000105.1 GCA_030916925.1 Patescibacteria group bacterium | reverse complement strand
AATAATAAATTTATTAAACTTAGGCCTTCTGGATGATGAAAAATTCGCCAATAGAATTATTGAAAAAAGAAGTTCACAAAATGCTGTGAGTAATAATGCGATTAAAAGAGAACTACAATTTGCAGGCGTAGATAAAATCCTAATCCAAGAATTGACAAAAGATTTCACTGACGAAGACGACCTTCGCAAGATCGATGAGGTCGCTGAGAAATTTATTAGAACTAAACGTCTTTCATTAAGCAATAGAAAAGATGTTGAGAAGCTTAAAAGACACCTTCTATATAAAGGTTATACCTTTGATGTCATTAATAGCTTAATTGACAGGCTTTCTATCAGTCTTTAGAATACCCTTAGTTGAAATTTATAGTGCTTTAGTTAGAAGTGTTCTGTTTAGGGAATATACTATTAGAATTTTACGTAAAAATGCATGATAACCAATATAATTGCCATAAAATCAATATTATCAAGCTATCAAAACAAATCTTAACCAAGATTCCTTAAATCGAACATAAAATTTATCAAATGCAGTTAGAACTAATCTTACCGATTATAACGAGCTTAGGTGCGGTCGCACTAGCTTATTACCTATTTACACGTAAAACAGCCCAAGGCGGAAAAGTAGATATAGAGACAAGCGAGAAAGCCCAATCTATACTACTAAATGCTAAGGATGAGGCCATAAAAATAAAAGAAAAGGCTGAAATTGCAGCAAGAGAAATTAGAAATAAAAGCCTCGAAACCGAAAAAAAAGCTGAAAGACGCTTTGACGACCTATATCACAAAATAAAGGAAGTAGACGAAAGAGACAAACAAGTCGGGATTTTGATCGAAAAATGGAAAAGAAAAAACTCGCAAGTTGAGGAGGCTAGAACTGAACAACTCAAAAAGTTAGAGGAAGTGGCAGGATTACCCAAAGAAGAAGCCAAAAGAATAGTAATGAATAGAGTTGAACAGGATCTTGAATCTGATATCGCAAAAAGAGTTAAAAATGCAGAAGAGGCCATCCAAGCCGAGGTTGCGGTGAAATCTAAAGAATTATTAGTTGATGCAATGCATCATGCTTCCACAGATTATGTCGCAGAATACACTATAACCACCGTAAAGCTTGCTGATCCTGATGTAAAAGGAAGAATTATAGGTAAAGAAGGACGAAACATAAAAGCTTTTGAAGATATTACTGGCGTTAATGTCGATTTTGAAAATGAAGATGAAGTTAGGTTATCAAGTTTCGACTCTGTCAGAAGAGAAGTGGCGAGAATATCTTTAGAACAATTAATTAAAGATGGTCGAATACACCCTGCAAGAATTGAAGAAATCGTTCGAAAGGTTAACAACGAAATGGATAGAGTTATATTTGAAGCTGGTACAGAACTTTGTCAAAAAGTTGGCGTTTTTAATTTACCTAAGGATTTAGTTAAAAAATTGGGTAATTTTAAATATAGAACATCATATGGCCAAAATATGATTCAACATACATTAGAAGAAACTAAAATCGGCGTTAAACTTGCACATGAAGTTGGTGCAGACGTTCCGATAACTAAGCTTGCTTGTCTTTTGCACGATATTGGAAAAGTCGTAACAGATAAAGAAGGTAATCATATCGAATTAGCCGTAGATTATTTAAGAAGATTTAATATTCCACAAGCTGTATTAACCGCGGTGGCGGAACACCATGAGGATAAACCATCGTCAGTTGAAGGAGTTCTAGTACAAATCGCAGATTCAATTTCTGGATCTAGACCAGGGGCAAGATACGAAGATTATGAAAACTATATTCGAAGAATGCGCGACTTGGAAGATGCTGCTATGGCCTTTGAAGGCGTAGAAAAAGTTTTTGCAATCTCAGCAGGAAGAGAATTAAGAGTCGTTGTAAATGCAAATGTTGTAAATGATGCAGGAGCAGTTAAATTAAGTAATGATATTGCTAAAAAAATCGAAGATGAACAAACTTTTCCAGGAACAGTAAAGGTTATTGTGATTAGGGAACTAAGAGCGACTGCAACTGCAAGTTAAAAAGGTCGTTATTACAAGCAAATAGCACTATAGTATTCGGAAAAGATTGACATACCGCATATATTCGATGTATTTTACAAACATGAAGTAAAATCAACGTGTTTTGCTTCTCTCGCGAAGAGTTCACTATTAAGGAGGTGACCATTACTAATGACAAAAAACGAATTAATCCAAAAATTAGCAGACGATTTAAATATGCCAAAAGCTCAAGTCAGAAGAATGACCGATGCTATGGTAGATACAGTCTCTAAAACTTTAGGAAGAGGAGAAAAAGTACAAATCTCAGGATTAGGTACATTCCATATCAGTAAAAGAAAACAAAGAGAAGGAAGAAATCCTCAGACTGGAGCGAAGATGACCATTTCAGCAAGAAATGTTGTCGTATTCAAGACTGCTAAACCATTAAAGGAAACCGTTAAGTAATTTAGAAAGGTTTAGTTAGCTACTTTTCAAGACCGACCGCTACTGCGGTCGGTCTTTTTATTAATCAACATACCAAATCTTCTTTTTAATTCACCTATCAATAATTTAAAGTTCGTATTCGCTGCAAGTAACAACCCTAGAATTGGAATAATGTACCAAACAATCAATTTATTTTTATCCCCCATCATCTGTAGAGTTCTTCCAAAAAGAACTGAACTCAATAGAGTCCTATTCTGATAAAAAAGATAAAAACGTTCATCAACTATCTTGGTACTAATAACCAAATTCATATCAATAACGGATAACAATTTTAATACCGAAAGTACAAATGCTATTAGTAACAAAAATGTAATTAGGCTTTCTTTGTATAAATTTTTAATCCGCATTGGTTATAGTTACTATTTAATTACTTGCTCCAACAATAGTGAAATCAAAGGATGCTGTTTGTCCAGCGTTAGCTTCAGACAATCCTTCACCACTAAACCTATATATGAACCCTCTTACCTGATTCGCACTGACTTGCCCCAAAACAAAAGTGTCATTACGCAATCTCAAAATTGTATCGTTACCATATACCAGACCATTCTCTCCAGCATCGACAACTCCATCATTATCGGCATCATTCCACTCAATGATCGATACATGAATATCATCCCTTAGAGTATCTGGATCATTTATATAATCGGCCTTTGCAGTTAATTGCAAAGTATCCGCTCCTTTATTAAACAACTTAACCGGAACATCTTGTGTCCAAACTGCATTTAGATTTTGAAAACTTGGACCCGCAACGGTATCTCCTAGATTAGAATTTGAAGTACCCCCTGTAAGGCTCACAAGATATTTAAGCGCCGTATTTCCAGATGTTGGTGGTTCTTCACTAAAATCTGTCCCAACTGAAAAACTAACTCCTGTTAGCTTAACCGTTTCTTCAATTGCTGCGTATACAGCCGTTGAAATAGAAAGAAAAGCTAGCAAGCTTATTATAAATTTGAATATATTACGATGATTTATTTTTATCACCCCCTTCACCCGTTATATTGGATGAAGGAGGCAAATTAAGTCTTAAATAAAAGTTAAGCGTTCATTACGTGATTGTTAAATTAACAACGGCTATAACCACAGTTTTGGCATTTAACACATCCCTCAGTCTCTATAAGTGACATATTTGCACATTCTGGGCAAACTGATGAATTTTTCAGACCAGAGTCTTTATTTACTAAAACTTTTTCTTCGGCTTCTGAATCTAGAGTTAGATTATCAAAGAGAGTTTTTTGTCCGGTGGTTTCCTCTCCCACTAAAAGTTTAGGACCGAACTCTTCCATCTTATGACTTAGTTCCAATTCGGTATAAAGAACTTTGGATACTGCATCTGGAATACTACTAACTCGGTTTATACCAAATCCTATACTTACCGAACCTCCAATTCCTTGTAATTGATTTGCGATTTCTTCCATGGCCTTATTTGGATCGATAGCACTTCGTAGCCACCCACTAATTAATCTTCCAAGTGCTTCTGCGAATCCTGCAACATCGGTTCCGCTTTTACCAATAGTTACAAATACTTCAAATGGGCTTGTACCAGTTTCTCCATTACGATTTAAAGTGATAAAGGCAGTTCCAAATGGGGTACTTATTTTATGAGTTCTTCCTACAACGATGGCAGGTCTTGGTCTCTTTGACTCCACCAATTCGGATTTAGATTCTTCAGCATCTGCCATGTGCGATTTTTTATCCTTGGTCGATTTAGTTTCTAAAACGACTTCATCTCTTGAACCTGTAACATACACAGTTAATCCCTTACAACCAAGTTCCCAGGAAGAGACATACGCATCCATAACATCTTGCTCTGTAGCAGTCTCAGGAAAATTACATGTTTTGGAAATAGAATTATCTACAAACCTTTGAATAACTGATTGCATCCACACGTGCTCTGTTGCAGTAATATCTGCAGAAACTACAAACACATCTTTTAGTGAACTTGGCACATTTACTAAATCTTGAATTGTACCTTCATGGATTGCATGCTCGATTATTTCTTTTTTAGCAGATTCATCAAGTTTAGATTCGTTTAATGCTTTCTCAAACATTGGACTTACATAGGTTAGTTGCATTCCCTCTTGTCCTCCAGCTGCTTGATAAACGTTTCTATAATATGCAAGTGCAAAAACAGGTTCGCAACCATAACCTTCAACATCGTAGACAGTTCCAGTTGTTCCTGTAGGAGCTACCGTTAACTGTGTTGAATTTCTGATACCATGTTTCTTTAAATCACGAAGAATTAAATTCCAATTTAATTTTGGACGATCAAAATCCTCTTTATGCTCTACTAATGGTGTTGGGATTTCCCATTTCAAATCTTTAGGATCATAAATACTTCCGCTTATCCCAGGGAATGCACCTTTTTCTTCTGCTAAATCGATACTTTCTCTCATAGAGTAATATCTTATAAATTCAGTTACTTGAGATGCGAAATCAAGACTCTCGGGGCTACCATATCTAATTCCAAGAGCGTACATTGCATCTGCAAGTCCCATAAAGCCAAGTCCAATACGTCTGTTTTTATGAGCAGCTTCTTTTAATTCTGGAACAGCTGGCACAAATGCATTTTGAGTAACCACGTTATCTAAAAATCTCGTACCTAAGATAGTGGATTCTTTTAAGTGATTCCAATCCAACTTACCATCTATTACTGAAGCGAAAATATTTACATGACCTAAACAGCAATTTTCGTAAGGGCCAAGCCATTGTTCTCCACAAGGATTTGTTGCTTCCAATTCATATTGATTTGGAACAGGATTTTGTCTATTTGCTGCATCTAAAAATAAAACACCAGGCTCACCATTTCGATATGCATATTTTACAATCTCATTCATGATCTCTTTTGCTTTCACGGTTTTAGCGATTTCTTTTGTACGTGGATTGATTAAATCAAATGATCCATCTTCTTTGACCGCTTTCATAAAATCATCCGTAATTCCAACAGAAATATTAAAGTTGGAAATTTTTCCTTCTTCGGCTTTGCATTTTATAAATTCCATTACATCGGGATGATCCACACGAAGCACGGCCATGTTTGCGCCACGTCTTGTACCGCCCTGCGCAATTTGTCCAAATGCAATATCGTATGCCTCTAGGAAACTTACAGGACCACTGGCAGTACCATTACTACCCTTAACCGAATCGCCTTTTGGGCGTAACCTTGAAAATGAAAAACCGTTTCCTCCACCAGTTTGTTGAATTAGTGCTGCGTTCTTTAAAGTATCAAATATACCGCCACGTTCTTTACCCATATCATCTTTAATCGGCAGAACGAAACAAGCTGCAAGCTGTCCGAGTGCTGTCTTTGCGCCGGTCCAGGTTGGTGAATTTGGAACAAATCTTTTTGTTCCCATAAAATTATAAAAAGCTTCTGTATAAAGCTCCTTTAATTTCTTAGTTTTCTCGCCTTCACCAATGTGACTAGAAACACGGTGAAAAGCATCCTCTACTGTTTCGAATGGTTTGCCCAAATCATCCTTAGCAGCATAGCGTTTTTCAAATATTTTACGCGCATTATCAGACAGCTCAATCTGGCTGATTTTTTTTAGTGTGGTATATATGTGATCGCTCATATAATTTATTAATTAATTACTTGTATGATTTAACTTATCTAATTCTGTTTTAAACTCATTAAGATCCTCAAAATCCAGAAAAACGCTAGCAAACCTCATGTATGCAATCTTGTCTAGATTCTTTAACCTAGTTAGAACCATTCTTCCGATATCACTTGCCGCAACCTTGTTTGACTTTCTATTTAGGATTTTCAATTTTATATCCTCCGTTAACTTTTCGAGCGTTTCTTGTGGAACTCTTTTGTCACAAGCAATCTCTAATCCTTTTTTGATTTTATTCTCATCAAAATTTTGTAAAGAACCATCTTTTTTAATAACAATGACCGACAGTTCTTCGATCCTCTCGTAGGTTGTAAATCTCTTTTTACAATCAGCACACACTCTTCGCCTACGTGATACACAGGCATCCCCATAATCTCTTTTATCAATTACACGTGTAGATTTAGATCTACAATAAGGACACATCATCTCTTCTTAATCAACTCTAAATAACTATTAATGGGCAGGCTTTTTTCTTACCTCTGGGCCAGGACACCTCTTATACAAGATATTGGGTCTGTATATTAATTAACTACAATTAGTTGTATGGTTCAACATCATCCTTAGGAATAATATGGGACATACAATATATGGGGTATAGGTTCTTAATGCTTTATATCGCGCACTATTTCAGCGAAGTCATCTTGCTCTAGGGTCTCTTTCGCCAATAACTCATCTGCTATTTTATCTAACGTTTCTCTATATGTGACAATGATTTTCTTCGCTTTATCATATTGTGTCACAATAATTTTCTGAACTTCATTGTCAATCTTACGCGCAACCTCGTCACTGTAACCTGCAGGTCTGTCAGATTCATCTAACACATACCTACTTGAGCCATCATTTACAAAATTAATTGGACCAAGATCACTCATTCCAAAATCAGTTACCATTCGCCTTGCAATTGCAGTCGCTCGTTCAATGTCACTCGATGCCCCAACAGTTTCTTCTGAAAAAACGACTTCTTCTGCTGCCCGACCGCCAAGTAGGCTGGCGATAATTCCAAGTAATTTACTTTTCGTATGATTGTGCTGGTCGTCATCCGGTAAATATTGCGTATGTCCTAAACTCATAGCCCTTGAAACAATTGATATTCGAGTCACTGGATCAGAATTAGGAATTGCCGAACTTACTAATCCATGCCCGGCCTCATGATACGCAACAATCTTTCTTTGCTCATCTGTTTGCAATAATTTACGTCCTGGACCTAATTTTACTTTAGTAGATGCTTCAGTTAAATCTTGAACACCAATTTCAGTGACCTCTCTTCTTGCAGCAAGGATCGCAGCTTCGTTTAGCATATTTTCTATATCTGCACCACTAAATCCTACGGTCTGTTTTGCTATTCGATTTATCTGGACTTCTTTTGTAAATGGCTTTCCCCTCATATGAATTCCGATAATTTCTTCTCTTTCATTTATGTCTGGCAAATCAATTTTGATGTGCCTATCAAACCTACCTGGCCTAACCAGAGCGGTATCCAATATATCCGGCCGGTTTGTAGCAGCAATTATTATTACGTTAGTTCGCGGATCAAATCCATCCATCTCCACTAAAATCTGATTAAGTGTCTGCTCTCTCTCGTCATTACTCATTGCCATAGAACCTCCACGATGTCTACCAATAGCATCAATCTCATCAATAAAAATTAATGAAGGAGCTGTTTCTTTAGCAACGGCAAACAAATCTCTAACTCTGGCCGACCCAACTCCTACAATCATTTCCATAAATTCACTTCCTGCGACCGAATAGAACGGTACATCCGCCTCACCAGCGATTGCTCTTGCAAGTAAAGTTTTTCCAACTCCTGATGGGCCAATCAATAAAACACCTTTAGGAATTCTCGCTCCTAATTTTCTATATTTTTCTGGTTTTTTTAAAAAATCAACAACCTCAACTAACTCATCTTTTATTTCATTTGCGCCGGCAACATCTTTAAATCCAATTCTGTTTTCATCTCGATTAAAAAGTTTGGCTTTTGATTTACCCAAACTAAATAAACCGCCGTTAGATCTTCCCATTTGTTTAAAAATCCAAACGAGAAAAAGTATAGTTAATAAAGGTATTGCAAGGGTGGTGATAATTTCTACCCAAGCAATATCTTGTTTTTCATAAATTCCACCTGGAACTAAGTTAGGATCAATATTTTGCAAACTCAGAAGCTCATAAAAACTAATTTGATCTTCCTTTGTTGTATTTGCTACACTACCATCCTTTAATTCCATCATTACATCTTTTCCAGTTAGTGTTATTTTATTTACCGAATTTGATTGGATAAGTTGAAAGGTTTCATTTAAGGAAACCTCTTTTGTTACAGGTTTAGTGGATTCAACAAACGAGGAAATTAAAGTCCATCCTATTATTACAGCGATAATCAAATAGAAAGGGTTAGTATTTTTGAGATCATCTAAAATCTTCAAATACCATATTTTTGGTTTTCCTTTATCAAGTTTCTTATTCATTCGTATGAATATTACAATAAATTCATTATTTTTTCACTATAAGTTCATCTGCCAATGACAATTTCAGATAGTGAAATTATTATCAGATATCTACGCAACAATCACTGGCTCAAAATGTTTTATTTGTAAGAAAGAACATTTGAGTATTTGTGATGACTGTTTAAAAAATTTACCACAAATTGATTTTCCTTTTTGCATGGGCTGCGACTTACTATCAATAGATGGAAAAACTCACTTATACTGCCAACAAGGCTGCTACATAAAAAATCACATCAGTTCGTATACCTATGAGAGAGATGTCAAAAAACTATTACTTATTTATAAAAAGAACCGTAGTCTTTTCAATGAAATTCAAACTCTTATCGACTACGCTATGAAAGATTTAACGAATAGCATTTTGGATGTTGATTATATTGTTCCTTTTCCAAAAACTCCAAAAATAATTGAAAATGGTGAGAAAAGTTTACCAGAACTTATTGTAAATAAAATTCATAAACGCTATAAAATCAGGGTGATAGATATTCTCGCAAAGAATTCCATTATAAAACAGAAAGAACGCCAGTCAATTAATCGTTCTGCAATTAAAAATGATATTTTTATTACGCCAAATAAGCTCATAACCCCACAAGGCAAAACGTTCTTAGTTGTTGACGACATTACTACCACAGGTTCTAGCTTAAGGTCAGCAGCAGACCTTCTAATGCAGTCAGGAGCGAAATACATAAATTCGTACACTTTAGTTAAAGATCTGCGGTATAATTAACACATAATGAGTGTATTAAGTGCATTTGTATACAAACCAAAAAACCTCAAATTCGAATCCCAAGAGAATGGCGAAACTATTCATTTTATTCTAAGAAGACATCCGATAACCAATCTGCCATGGTTAGCCTCTGACCTATTCCTCTTATTTGTACCTGTCATAATAACCGTAGTTTTAGAAAACCTAAATATAAATACTTTTAAGTTCTTACCAGCCGAATATCAATTAATTCTAATAAATCTTTGGTATATGGTTATTTTGTTTTTATCATTTGAGTCATTTTTAAAGTGGTATTTTAGCGTTTCTATTATCACTAATAAAAGGATGATAGACGTGGATTTTAAAGGCTACTGGACAAAAAGAGTCTCTGAAGCATCCTATGGAAGCGTAGAGGATGTAACTTACACTACTGGAAAATTCTGGAACATACTTTTCGACTATGGAGACTTATTACTGCAAACAGCAGCAACTAATGTGGAGTTTGAATTTCTATCCGTACCACGTCCCGGATTTATTCATGATAAGTTAACTAATTATGTTGAGGATTATAAGAAGGGATTAGAAAATGACTAGTACTGATCCATTATCATTAATGAATTTTGATTCCTTAACTGCTGAATTTCCTGTTTTATTATTGGGAATATTAAAGGGAGGACTAGTACTATTTTTGATCATTT
>JAUPVU010000104.1 GCA_030916925.1 Patescibacteria group bacterium | reverse complement strand
GCAATAACGAAAATACGGGAACGCTTACTAATGGTCCATTATGGAAAATCGGTAAATTTGGAAAAGCGTTACAGTTTGATGGTACAGATGATTATGTAACTCTACCAGGAAACTTATCTTATGGAACAAGTGATAGCTGGAGTGCATCTTTATGGCTTAAAGAAGAACCAGGAGATTCCGATTGGTCTTTCTTTTTAGGAGAAAAAGGGACTAATGGTGAAGGTATTTTATTTAGATCTACTACAAATTTGCTGCAATTTAGAGGGAGCGACTTAAGTTATGTAGGTGGACCAGCTGTAGATCGAGATCAGTGGAATCATGCTGTCGTTACTTACAGTAGCGGGACTATTTATATGTATCTTAACGGTACTCAATATGGTCCATATACATTAGCAAGTACAATGGATTTTACAGGTATAGGTTACGCATACGGTGGTGATCATTATTTTAGAGGTAGTATTGATGAAGTCAAGATTTATCCGTTTGCACTTACAGAAGATGAGGTCAAAGTAGATTACAATGCGGGTAAATCTTTTATACTTGGTTCATCTTCAACAGGAGTAGGTGGAACTTCTCCTTCTAATTCTGCCAGTCGTGAATATTGTGTACCAGGAGATACTACTACATGTTCTGAACCTGTTGCGGAATGGAAATTTGATGAAGGGACAGGAACAAGTAGTTTTGATACAAGCAATAACGAAAATACGGGAACGCTTACTAATGGTCCATTATGGAAAATCGGTAAATTTGGTAAGGCAGTATTTTTTGATGGAGCGAGCGGATTAGATCAGAATGATGCTATTATTGCCGGAACAGGAACATCCATTAGTAATATTTTTGATGGAGGTGGTAGTGTTAGTTTTTGGGTTAAACCTGCAAGTACTGGTGAGGCGAATGGTCATTTTTTAAACAAATCATCAAATAGTACAGGGTGGTTTTTACAACCACAAAGTTGTGATAGTACTCGTATAGATTTTCAAATGAGAACTCCAACAGCCGGAACACAATCACAGTGGAGAGCAGACTGCGCCTTGAATTTAAATCAATGGAATCATGTCGTTGTGCTTTATAATGATGATGCAGTATCTAACGATCCTTCATTTTATATTAATGGTAAATTAGTTGCGTTGACATTGGATACTAATGCTGATTCAGCGTATGGGTCTGATGCATCTAATTTTTTTGGAATTGGTAACAATGCAGTTGCAAATGAAACAGTAGATGGATTAATAGACGAAGTTCGTATGTATGATTACTTGCGTTCACCTGCACAAATTGCTTGGGAATATAATCGAGGCAAACCAGTTGCGTATTACGACATGAATGACTGTACAGGTACAACAGTATATAATTCAGCTCGAAATGGG
Source organism: Patescibacteria group bacterium (assembly GCA_030916925.1). Lineage (GTDB taxonomy): Bacteria > Patescibacteriota > WWE3 > 2-01-FULL-39-13 > 2-01-FULL-39-13 > JAUPVU01. Next base: position 12,389 of record JAUPVU010000104.1, on the reverse strand, counting down.
AATAACAAATCAACTGGATCAGATGGTTCGATTAGTCTTGGTTCAAGTGGAGTCACCACTGCAGGAACATGTACTACATCTGGTGCATGGGCAAACGGGGCTGTGGGAAAGTTTGGATCAAGTTTTAGTTTTGATGGCTCAGATGACTATATTGATATTGGATCTTCTTCCTTATTTGATTTTGGCGACAATAATTTTAGTATAAACATGTGGGCAAAGGTAGATAGAGATGCATTTATGAGCCTTTTAGGTAAATGGGGAGCTTCAGATAGAAGTTGGTATCTTAGATACAATGCTACAACTGATCGTTTTGAATTTTATATGAGCTCAGATGGAACAAGTAGTTCAGCAATTGCTTGTAGTCCAGGGAGTGATATCGTTACAGGTCAATGGTATATGGTTACTGCTATGTTTGACGCTGTTAATAATAGAAAATATTGTTATACAGATGCTACAAAAAGCCAGATAACAGCTGGTTATAATTCACAAAGTGCATATAATGATGGGAATAACAATGTTGTCATTGGTGCATTGTATGTAGGTAATGAACAGTTTGATGGCCAGCTAGATGAATTGCAGTTTTTTAATTATGTTCTTACTAAAGAACAACGTATGCTTCTTTACAATAATGGAGGAGCAGTAAGGTTTGAATAATTATTTTTCTGCTTTAAACTTACCTCGAAAATTAGTATAGTTATGATATGCTAGGAACTACTAGACTTTCCCATTTTTTTCAAAATAAATTTAACTTCAAAAACTGGTTTAGTTCTAAACTTTCTTTTAGAACCTGGGCTATTTGTGTTCTTACTTTTTTACTTATTGGCATTGGTTATTGGAAATTTGTAACAATAAAAGGAATTTTTTTACAAGCATCCGGTGCAGATCCAGTTGCATATTGGAAGTTTAATGAAGGGGTAGGATCCACTGTTAATGACGCAGTTGGAACAAATATTGGTAGTTTTGGATCAGGAAATTCTGCACCAACGTGGAAGACAGATGATCAATGTATAAATGAAAAATGTCTTTATTTTGACGGTACTAATGATTATGTTAATGTAGCGGATGATGCTGATTTTAATTTTACAGAATATACTATTAGTTTATGGATGAGTCCAAATCGTTTGCCTTCCAGCGGGAAAATTTTTACCCTTGTAAATCAGTGGGGTGGTGGTGGAGCAGGGAATGCGAGTTGGATAGTTGATTATAGGGAAACTGGGTTATTGACCTTTGGCAACCATGATGGATCAACAACGTGTACTGTAAGTGCCAATACAGCAGTATCAGTAGGAAGATGGACACATATTACGGCAGTATATATGGGTGGTACTTCTGGAACAAATGGCCTTATTTATATTAATGGAAAACTAGATAATAGTGGAACCTTAACATGTTCAACACAGAATTCTTTATATCCTGTAAAAATCGGGTTACCTCATGTAGCTGGTCTTACTTCAGAAGCTTATAGTGGGAAGATGGATGAAATAAAAGTGTATAACTATGCTCGTTCTGCATCGCAAATAAAATCAGATTATGCAGGAGGTTCAGCAGGATTATCTGCAGTACTTGGTCAAGAAGATCAAGGCTATTTATCTGATGGGTTAGTAGGTTATTGGAAAATGGATGAAATTGGAGTAAGTGGTAGTAACTGGACGGCAATAGATTCATCGGGAAATAATAATAGTGGAACAGGCGCAGGTAATGTAACTGTTGGTTCTACTGCTGTAGGAAAATTTGGGAATGCTGGTTTTTTCGATGGGAATGGAGACTATATAAGTATGGGCACACCTCCAATCTTAGAACCTACAAATATCACTATTAGCGCGTGGATTAAAACAAGTACTGGAGCTACTGACATAGTATCTAAATGGCAAGCAGATACAGGTAAAAGAGGACCCAGACTAACATTAAATAGTAACAATGTAACTTTTCAGTTTACTACCGATGGAGAAACTGGCACAAGTGTTACAGTAGATGACACATTAAGCATAATAGATGATATATGGCATAATGTTGTAGCCACCTATGATAGAAAATATGTGCGCTTATATGTGGATGGAGTTTTAAGAAAAGAAGAAGCCCATAACGATACACTTTATTATGGTTCTAAGAACTGGGAAATTGGTAGACAGGAAACTGGAGCACGTCAATTTGTTGGGCTTATTGATGAAGTTCGTATATATAATCAAGCACTTGATCCTTCAGAAGTAAAAATGCTTTATTCTTGGGCTCCAGGGCCAGTTGGATACTGGAAAATGGATGATGGTAGTGGAAGTTTTGCTGTTGATAGCTCAGGGGTGGGGAATACTGCAAGTTTAGCCTCAGGAAATGCTACTCCAGTATGGCTACAAGGTAAATATGGTAGTGGACTTGAGTTTGATGGTGGTGATTATATTACTACTGGTGATATTACTACCTTCGATGGCGTGGGGGCTGCAACTTTTATGTCATGGGTACGGTTTGATCGGGTGAATTTTGGATCATCGCAGACAATTATGAGAAAATGGGGAGATTGGAATGGTGGTGTTGAACGAACATTTTTTCTCGTTAATGATGGTGGAACGGATGAAATTCAGTTTGGAGTAAATACAGTAGGTGTGGGTTATTATGCGATAAATACTACCTCCTCTAATTTAACAACAAATCGCTGGTACCATGTAGCCGGAGTATGGAATGGTGGGAATAGCGGGTCAATTTATATTGATGGTATTCCCCAAGCTATCACTACCACGAGCGCGACTACTCCAACAGTAATATCTAATATTGCTGAGCAATTTAGCTTGGGTGCATCTTATAATAATGGTTCACCTTTGTATTATTTAGATGGAGCTCTCGATGAGGCAAAGGTTTACAATTATGCTCGTACACAGGCTCAAATCGTGCAGGATATGAATGCAGGGCATCCTGCACCAGGTTCACCAATTGGATCTGCAATTGTCCACTATCGATTAGATGAAGGTTATGGAACAACAATAAACAATGTTGGCAATGCTGGTTCTACGTTAAATGGTACATTTGGAACGGGAAATTCCGCGCCAACTTGGACAAATGATGGTAAGTTTGGCAAAGCTCTTAGTTTTGATGGAACAAGTGATTATGTTAATACAACATATACTAAAGCAACCGGAGATGGCAGTATTTCTGTTTGGGTTAAGGGTAGTACTCAGTCCTCTGGGTCTGGTTCTAATATTAGACCTTTAGTACAGCAGGGCGAGTATTTGCATCTTTCTATGATTAGAGATGGTCATGCAGATCATGGAAAAATTATTACACGATGGGGATCTGTTGCAGGTGATGCTGTTACTTCTACCGATACTTATAATGATGATCAATGGCATCATGTTGTATTAACCAACAGCAATGCTATTCAATATTTATATATTGACGGCCAATTAATAGGTACTGCTCCTTCTGATAACACTCTTGATGCCGGCACTATGCAAATAGGTGGAAGTACCACCAGTGCAGACAGAAAATTTAAAGGTCAAATTGATGAAATTAAAATATACGATTTGGCTCTTACTGCTGATCAGGTAAAAGTAGAATATAACCAAGGGAAAGCTCTGGTTCTTGGAGCGGGTTCAACTGGGCTAGGTGGAACGCTTCCGGACAATTCTGCAGGTAGAAGTTATTGTGTCCCAGGCGATTCTTCCTCATGTAGTGCCCCTAGTGGTGAGTGGCTTTTGAATGAAGGGATAGGTAATACGGCAAATGATACTAGCGGAAATGGATATGTCGGATCACTTGATTCCACAATGACACAAAGTTGGGTTGCGGGAAAAAAAGGGGAAGCACTCAATTTTGATGGTGTGGATGATGATGTACAGATATCAAGTGCAGTTGTGACGGCTTATCCTTTTACTATGTCAGGTTGGTTTCAAACGTCATCAAGTGCTAGTTCATATCTTATGACGCTTGGAAGTAGCAATAGTACTAATAATTTTCAGGGGATTCGTATGTTTTCAGGACAATTATACGCAAGATCTGTAGAAAGTGGTAATGCTTCCGATGCTACTACAACAAATACTTATAATGATAATAGTTGGCATCATGTAGTGGCAGTATTTTCATCAGCAACAGATAGGAAAATATATGTAGATGGTATCTTACAGGCAAGTGATACTACCTCTCGAACATTTTCTGCAAGTATAAATAGGACGGCTATTGGTGGATTGAATAATAATTCAGAAACGCCTGATTCAAACTTTGCTGGAAAATTAGATGAAGTAAGGATTTATAACTATGCCCGTACTCTTCCTCAAATTGCATGGGAATATAATCAAGGCAAACCAATTGCATGGTATCGTCTTGATGAATGTACAGGTAGTACTGCATATAATGCTGCTAAGAATGCAAATGGACAAGTTGTTGGCATGAATGGAACTATAACCATTGGAGGATCAGGAACTCAAACTTCAACAGGCACATGTTCTTCGGGTACTGGAACTCAAGCATGGAATAATGGTACAACTGGTAAGTTTAATGGTAGTTTAAATTTTGATGGTGTAGACGACTATATTACAATAGCAGATGACGATAAAATAGATTTTAACTATAGTCAGGATTTTAGTGTATCTATATGGTTTACAACACCTGCTGCTGGAATGAGTGGTTCATTCGATGCTGTTATAGAAAAATGGCCAGGTGGTGCAACTGGTTATCCTTATTCTATTCGTTGGGATAGTGATGAAAAAATCCGTGTTGCCCGTTATGACCAAACAAATAATCCAGTAATTGTTTCTCGTCAATCTTATATGGATGACGACTGGCATCACATTGTTTTTACCAAAAACGGCAGTACATTGTCGTTGTATATCGATGGTAAACTTGACGGCACTACTACTGATACAACTAATACTACAACGACAAATTCTGGTGGACTGGAGATTGCAAAGCAAGGTTCAAATTATTATGCTGGCCAAATAGATGAAATCAAAATATATAACTATGCCCTTACTGCAGCACAAGTTAAAACAGATAAGGCACTTGGAGCTGTAAGATTTCAATAACTAAAGTATTTTTACAGAGGCAAAAGGAATTTGAGAAAGCCACTCTACAACTAAAATAATAAAAGTTACCAGGCCGTAACAAAGCCAAGAAACAACAAAGCCTAACTGCCAATGAATACTTCCTACAACCATCGCAATAATGCCATAAATCATAATTGGAGCAATAGTCCAAGAAACAAGAATATTGGCAATAGGAGAAATAAATGATATCTGTCTAAAATAAAAGAAAATAATGGGCGTAGTAAATAATTGTGCGGAAAGTGAAACACGAAGTTCATCAATGAGGTAATTTTTTATTGTGTTTGTTGTTTTTTCTTCAGAAACAACATTGCCAAATAGTATTATCCCAAAAGTTGCTGCAAAAGAAAGCTGAAACGAAATACTTGTCAGCCAATCTGGCCAAATAATAATACATATAATAGAAGTTAGAAATAATGTATATAAAGCAAGTGTTTTTCTGCCAAACATAAGTCCAATTAAAGAAAGTATCCCCATAATACCAGCGCGAACAATTGGAGGGTCAATACCAACAAAGTAAATAAAGAATATAATGCTCACGATAGTAATAATAGTAGCTGCTTTTCTTCCAAACAACGGAATAATTATTTGTAGTATTACTGCAGATAGTAATGTTATATTCATACCAGATAAAACAACAATATGAATAAGACCAACATCTTTTAATTTATCTTTAAAACTATATGTAGTCTGCAGATCTATTCCAAGAACAATTCCGTTCAATAAAGAAGCATGAGGTTCTGGAAGGTATGAATTTATAAGTGAAGTAAATTGATCCATACTAAAGTGAAATTAGTTCTTTAATTTTTTCGAAAGTTGTAGAATTAACAGCTTTTTTAGAAATAAGTTCTTCTATAGACTCATAAGGTCGATTATCAGCTATTTTTTTAGCTGTTATTGGCCCCACACCAGGCAAAGAATCCAGCTCACTTTCAGAAGCAGTATTAATCGATATCCCGGATGAATTTGCAGTTTCTGTAGTTGTTGTTTCAGAAAGTATTTGAACATTTTGATCAATTAAACCTTGTTCAATTTCTTCTTTAAAAGGAATATATATTTTTTCTTTATCAGAAAGAGTAGTAGCCATATTAAATGTACGACTGATATAATCGTGAGCCGCATCTTTAGAAAGGCCACCAGCCATGCTAATAACCTCATGAAGTGTTGTATTGGATGGAATAGTATATACATTAGGTTTTTCAACAGCACCAGCAAGATCTATAGTAATTGTTTCTTTTTGAATAGTTTCCACATCGGTAGCTTCTAAGTTAGCAAGATGTACTGTTTCTGTTTCTTTGGAATAAAGAAAAAAAGTAATACATGTAATAGAAATAGAAAGAAATATAAGAATAATTTCTACTGGATATTTAAATCTTTGTATTACTTCTATCATAAGTTATGTATATGTATAACTTTATAATAAGTTTATGCAAATGTAAACTAATTTAAATATCTAATAAGTATCTTACTTTTTAATACTTCTACGTATTTTAGGTAGTAATAGAATGAGAATGATGATAACTAGAAAGATGATTGTGGCATATACAAATGGGAATGTAAAAAAAGTAATAGCTCCATAGCTAATTTGAGCATTTTCACCAAAAGAAATTACAGAAGATATAGTATACAAACCAATAAATGGACTTTTAATAATAAGTGAATGTGGTTTTTTGCATATATCATCTGTATTGTTTTTACAAAAGGTATTTGAAGTTTTTAGTAATCTTTGAGATCCAGAAAAAATATATTGGGGAGATATTGTAAAAGATGGTTGTTCGATCCTTTTATTTTTATTATTGGAAATTAAGGTAATAGAACCAGAAGTTTTTACAGCATTTGTACCCGTATTAGAAGCTATAAGCAAAACTGGAATAGGTTCTCCACTATTAAAAAAAGCAATTTTTTTATCAAATAAAGTGATTATTTTATTAGTAAGTAATTCATATTGAACTATGTTGCCTTTTTGATCTAAGTTACCAGAATCACTAACAGATAAAACAATATTGGATCCAATTCCACCTTGTAACATGATAGTGCTTGTGTTTTCAAATCCTTTTTGTGGCTCAATTTCTGCTACTAACGAAAAGGTATAATCTGATTCTTTAATTCCTTCTGGAACAGATATTTCTAAGTCAAAATCTAGAGTATTTTTGCCTTTAATAAGAAATGGGGAATCCAGTGCAACATTACTACCAGCTATAGAAAACGTAATTGATGTATCTGTTCCTTTATATGGTGATACATTATAGTTACCTTCATTATCAGTAATTTTTAATGTATAGATACTAAGAGTAATTACTTGAGGATCTCCATAATTTGTAAGTGTATAAGGAAGCGTTATGTTTTTATTTCGTTGAGATACAATTTCATATTGCTTAGGAGCAAGTTCGAAAGAAAAAGATTGAGCATGAATATTTGTTGGTGCAAATAATAAAGCAAAAATAAATAATAATAAAATAGAAAATTTCATGGTTACAATTTAGGTAATGCAATAATTTTAATAAGAGAGCTATAGTTGCCATCAGCTTGTTCAGGAGAAGTAATAGTTTTAATTGTCATTTTTGTCGCTTGTTGGCCTTCACTAGCATCATTTGTTGCCATAACTATAGATTCACCCGTAGTAAATGGACGAAAATAAGTATCTTTTTTAAAATCAAGCTGTGCGTCTGGACCCGAAATATTGTATCCCCAACCAATTCGTGCATTATTTTTCCATTCACCAGCGATATGAGTTGTACAAAATTCATCTTTGCCATCACATTGTGTTGCAGGAATTTGATCTGCATTTTTTGTTTCTAGCCCTTGAAGAGGTTTTACAAGTATTTGATATCCATAGATTTGTTGAGAGGTTATTGTTGTAACAACTGAATGGTATTGAACAGGCTCAGCTGAAAAAGCACTCAAGTTTAAACTTACGTCAGAAATACTAAATTGTAATGAGTTATCTTGTGGCGGGTGAATAATATATCCATTTTCAAAAAACTGTTTTTCTTGTAATGGATTTAATGTCATTTGTTTAGCTTCCGTTGTGGCTTCTATTTGTTCTAATTCAAGTTTATATGAAGGGGAGTACATTTCTTGCGCTGCTACATGTGAAGGCAATAAAATAAGTATACAAAGTAATAAATACTGCATACCTACATTGTACACCGAAGAGATTATCCAATATTCTCTAAATTAAGTTTAAGAGAAGGACTCATTGTAGATTTGATAAATGCATTTTTTATATTTTTTCTACCTACAGAGTTTAAAAATGCAGTGGCATTTTCTACTAAAGCATTTGTTTCATGTGGCAGTTTACCAATGAGTTGATGAACAATAGGGAATTTAGATTCTGATTTCCAACGAAGCATACCTTTTTCAAATTTTTTTGCTGCTTCTTCTGGATTTGGACTAATTGTACCTGCTTTAGGGTTTGGCATAAGTCCTTTTGGACCTAATGTTTTTGCATATTTAGCAAGTTTTGGCATAAAAGAAGGGTGTGCTATTAAAATATCGAAATCAATAATTCCTTTGTCAATAGTTTCAAGTAATGTATCACTTACAATTGCAACTCGTACTGTTTTACCAGTAGAGTGAGGGAGTTCAATTTCTCCGCGTAAACCTTCATTAAGTACATTAATATGTAGTTCTACGGATTCTTCAAATTTTGCAAAAGTAATTTTTTTAAGAGTTTCAACAGCTTCTTGTAGTTGATATTCTTTTTTTTCATCAATTTTTTTAAGAGCTTCTTGATATTTTTTACCACGAACGTGAACATTGAGTTTTTTATCTTTTTTCTTAGATTTTTTGTTAGAAGTTTCAACTTTTACTTCTTGATTTTGATTTTCTTCTTCACCTTTTTCAACTTTTTTTTCTGAAGAACGTTTCTTTTGATCTTCTTTTTGTTGTTTTTCAATTTCTTCTATACCGATAAAACGTGTTCTGATTTTTCCCATGATATTTAATAAAAATTTATTATTCTGTTTCTACTCCCATTGAGCGGGCAGTTCCGCGTACAATTTGCATTGCTGCTTCTATATCGTTAGCATTTAAATCTTCCATTTTTTCTTTAGCAATAGTTTCGATTTGAGCTAGTTTAAGCTTTCCAACTTTTTCAGTATTTGGTTTCCCGGAAGCTACCTTAAGACCAAGTACTTTTTTTATCATTGCAGAAACTGGAGGAAGTTTAGTTACAAATGTAAAACTTCGATCTTCGTAAACTGTAATAACAGCAGGAATAACATTACCTTTTTTGTCTGCTGTTCGAGCATTATATTCTTTAATAAACTCCATAATAGGAATACCGTGTTGTCCAAGAGCTGGTCCAACTGGAGGTGCTGGTGTTGCTTCACCTGCTGGTAAATTTAATTTGATTTGTGTTTTAACTACTTTTGCCATAAATATAAAAAGTTGAAATAAAATGTTTTGCAAAAAAAACGGGTAGTTTGAAAACTACCGCTGTGAATAAGAAGGGTACGAAACGAATAAACAATCTTACTTTAGATTGTACAAGCTTCGGCGTTAGCCTCCCTATGAAATCACAGGTAAGACAATTATATCTGATATTTAGAAAAAGTAAAGAGTATAAAAGCGGAGGAATACCGGGTGATGTTTTCACCCGGTATTCGTTTCGGATCTATTTGATAGTTCGTCGCGGAGGCAATTGGATAGCAGGAGGTAGTGCTCCTGCAGGAATTCGCCAATCAGGGCGTTCGCCTTGCCAGCTATTCTCTGCATTTATCGCATTGAAATATACTACTCCGTGCAAAAAAGGATAGTAATACCATGCTTCCCATGCAAGCCAGAGCCATTCATACTGATACTTTAGTGTCTCGGCTTCATTTCGAATGTCACTTGCAGCTACGCCGAGTTCTGTGATAATAATAGGCTTGTCAAGTTCCTTAAGCCACAAACGTTCACTGAGAATGCTTTGAAACGAGCGCCCAACTGTATGACCGAATTCTCGATCCCAATCTTCAAATCCTAGAATTGAAATGCCAATGTAGTCGACATAATCAGAACCAGGATAATAAGGTTGAGCATTAGAATTACCAGCCGGTGACCAGATGAATTCTACATTTTTTACTTCTTCCTTACGGAAAAAGTTAATGTAGTACTGGTATGCTGCAATATAGAGATCAGCATCTTTCTGAGACCAGGGATAATTCCCAATTAGCTCCATTTCATGAGCAAATCGTACAAGTATGAGTTGTGGTGAATGTTCTTTGATAACACGAATATTCTCAGTGATTATATCATCATTGAGCCCATCTATAGTTTCATGGAGAACTTGTAATGATTCTCCTGAAGCTGTAGTGAAAGGCTCGATAGTAATCAACGGAACTCGTTTATCAAATCGGATGCGTGAGATGATTCTATTCAACTCTTGGGAATTCTCCCAACTGACATAGTCAGATTCCACATCCATTTGTACATTCTGAAACTCACCATCCCAGCGATCATATACTCCCAAAAACATTCGTCCTTGGGGTAATTCAACTACGGGAAGGCTAATCATGACGCAGGCTGATGATATTAAACTGGTAATCATTAACGTCATTAATAGTAGTAGTTTGCGAATCATCGTATTCTTCCTTGTAACTAAGTGCTTCTAAGATTGGTTGATAAGAGGCAAAACTTGTTATCACGATTCCAAAGATAAGAATCATGATTACAGTTACAGCTTGAAAACGTAATCTAACTATCTTCCAAATGGATACTCCTTCTTTCATCATGCTGTTCATATCTAATCCTAGGGTAATAGTGAATACAACAATGAACATAGTGGCACCCTGTAGTGCAAACAGTAAATAACCTTGTACAGGTCCGGTTCCTGTCGTTAGCAAGAATTTCCATCCTGCTAGGATTGACAAAAAAACGAGACCTAAATAGGGAATATACGTTTGTATTACGAATGGGCGATTTATACCTGTGTGCAATCCCTTCACGGTGATCATGTAAGGTTTCTCAACCTTCATAAGCACTTGAATGAGCGCACTTAGGACAATAGGCCAACGTGCTACATGTAAAATAATCCCACGCCATGACAAACCAATGCCTTTCGGCAGATGCCATGGTCTACTCCAGAACCAGATCAGAAAACTTACGCTAATTACAAGCATATTTCTCCATAGAAATTGCCAGTAATTAACGTTAGCTATTGATTGATTTGATAGTAAACTTACGATTGGGAAAGAAAACATGATTAGCATGCTCAAACTCCACAAGATGTACCAAGTCTGTACAAAAAGAAATTGTATTCCTTGTCTCCAGGTATAATGCTTAATAGCTTTTGGGGTGTGCCCAAAAAATACTTGCATCATGGAGTACGCCCATGCAAATTGTTGAGCTGCATAAGTTTCGAAGGTTTCTGGCCCATCTCCAATAGCAATAATCTCAGATAGAAATACTCCTTGTTTGCCATTTGCAGCAAGGTGCACAGTATCGAGATGGTCTTCAGCTCGAGTTGGTTGAAATCCACCTATTTTTTGAATTGCCTGCATATCATATGTGCAGTGAGATCCAATGATAAATGGTGTTTTACAAAAGCCAAAAAAACCAGCTTGAAGTGGACCTTGTAATACAAATTCTTGTTCTGCTGATCCTCTTGCTGTCCAATGATCTAAGTTTCCATAAACAGACGGTGCTTGAACCCACGCCACATCTTTATCCACAAAATATCCTAATGTTTTATCAAGATAGTTTGGATTTGGAATATGGTCGATGTCAAGCTGAACAAAATGAGAATATTCACAATAGCCAAATGCATCAAGCCAAGAATTTACATTCCCAGCCTTTGTTTTGGCTTTAAATGGAGGATGGGGTTGATTCCATTTTTGAATTGTATCCTCACTCCAAGTAGCAACATCGTGTCGACAGAAATATTTTACTCCATGCTTTTCAGCGAGAGCTTGTACTTCTGGTGAATGATGTTTGTCAACCAATATCCATGAGTCATGTGGATATGTGATTGCCATCATTGCTTTGATTTGATGTTCAACAATTTCTAATGACTCGCTTCCTGGGACATGTAATGTAATGACTGCCACTTTTCCTATTACACCTGCATTTTCAGTAAAATGAACAGGAATATGGATAGGTTTTTTCATCTGTCCCAAATAGAATAAGTAAAACGACGGAAGTACTGTAATCTCATAGAATAGGGCAGCAGAAAAAATTGAAAACAACATAACGTTTCCGATATGTTGACTTTTCCACCACCATACCCAGAAAATTACATTAACAGTGAGCCAAAAAATTACAATACTTACGTATTGTAATTTTTTAGTATTAGCCATGTAGGATACAGTCTGTACTTTCATGTTACCTCCTAGGGCATGAGGAAAACGTAACGAATAGATCCGATAAGTTAAGGTTCTTAAT
>JAUPVU010000103.1 GCA_030916925.1 Patescibacteria group bacterium | reverse complement strand
TTGCACCCTTTCTTATGCTACAATAATCGGGTAAAAGGCTTAATAAACGCGAAGAATACCCACATATCCAGGGGTGGCGGAGCGGCCAATCGCACCTGACTGTAAATCAGGCGGGTTTACCCTGCGTAAGTTCGAATCTTACCCCCTGGACCAAGTTTTTCCATATTTCCATAACCTCTTTTCTGTTATAATTTTTTTGTTATGCAACTGCCATCAAAAAATCTGCCTGGAATTTCCAAAGTTAAATTATTATTAATAGTATTTGTAATAGCTTTTCTCTCAATTGGTGGCTACTTTGGATATAACTATTTAACTGCTGATCCTGTAGTTGTTAGCAACATTAGTGAAAACCAAAATGACGGAACAGAAAGTCCACAAGTCGAAGACATTAATACAGAGAGAGATTTAGGCATAATTGACGATGAAAATTCATTAACATCTGGGACAGTGGAGAAGAATGCCCTTCAAAAGTTAAAAGAAGCAGTTAGTCCAAGTGATAAATCCAGACCTTTTAATATATTAGTATTAGGTATTGATAGGCGACATGGTAACCAAACTAGCTGGAGAACAGATGTAATACAATTAGTAACTTTATCCTCAGATAGAAAAAGAGCAGTGGTAACTCATATTCCCCGGGATGTTTGGGCAGAAAATTATAAGATAAATGCTGTATATAACCTTCAAGGTCCTGATGCAATTAAAGACACCATAACTATGATAACTGGCCAAAGACCTGACAGAATAATTAGAATTGACTTCGACGCCTTCGTATATGCGGTTGATATGGTGGGTGGAGTAAATATAAATAATCCAAACTCATTCACAGATTCTGGATATCCTAATGACAGAAATGGAAGCGATGAAGCTATAGAAATTAGTTTTCCAAAAGGTGAGCAGGAATTAGATGGTGAGAAAGCACTACAGTATGTAAGGTCTAGAAAGGGAACCAATGGTGAAGGTAGTGATTACGCAAGAGGTCGAAGACAACAAGTCGTTATGAAAGCAATTTTAGCTGATTTCTTTACTTCAAATAGCATAAATCCTAAAACAGCTGAAACTCTATATAAAATTGCTACTGAAAAAATATATACAGATTTAAATCTTGCTGATACTCAAATTTTATTCGAACTGCTTAAAAATTATAAAGATATTCAAATTAATACCTTAAGTTTAGACACGACAAATTACTTAGAAGTTCCTGCTGATAGTAGCCCCTACGGCGGACAATGGGTTTTAAAAGGCAAAGGTGACAGCTATGTCGATATACAAAAGAAAATAAGCGAGTTAATACTTCCTCCTACATCACAGTAAAAAAGCATTAATCATTCAAGAATGATTATCTAAAGTTTATCGTAATTTCCACAGCATCATCATTCTCTGATAATCCAGAAGGATTAGCCTTCTTTAATATCAATGATCCTGTGTCACCATATGCAGGAATTGTATATGTTAATTCGGCAGTAAAGGGAACAAATTCGTCGGTCATCCATTCGCCCTCAGCTTGCGCAACGCCTTCGGCGATTATTAGACCATCCCAATCTGTAAGCACGACTGGAAATGAACCCTCAAAAAACCATCCACCACGAGCACTACCAGTTACAATCAATGGTGAAGTTACGACCTCACCAGATGTTGGATAGTTTAAAACGAGCATATCACTTAATATATTCTCTTCGACAGGAATTTCTGATTCATCAAAAACAACCTCGTCATTCTCGGGAACTGTGACCGGGGTATTCTGAGTTTTATTCAATAAAAACCAAACGGATAATACTAAAAGTCCAATGAAGGTAAGAATCTTGAGGTTAGTTTTATTCATATAATTTTAGTGTACACATTAAGAGAATGATAGGCAATGAATTGTAAACTAAAAATCTTAAATCAACGATCAACGACAACAGCCTTTGCACTCTCCATTCTCACAATAAACTTTATTAATTAGCATTTTCGACATTTCAAATAAAATAATGTATTGACTTTCAATCACTATGATGTTGAGATATATGTAAGTGAGAAAAAATATTGTTCGGCTATTATCATTCGTTTGTCTTTTTTTTATTTGCGCAAATAACGCTCTCGCTGCCTCTACTCCAACCGTAACAAGTTTCACTCCTGTTTCAACTTCAGTTGGAACATTTAAAAAATTCGAAGCTAATTTTACAATTTCGCAAACATACGCAGCTGATTCACTCTTACCATATTATTTTTATGACCCAGCCGATAATTCCGCTACTGACCCAGGAAGAAATTCACCATACGGCATAGACGGAATTTCCATTGATGTACACTTTACATCGCCTTCTGGAAAAACATCTGTTGTTCCTGCATTTTATTATCAAGATTATTCAAGAACTGGTTCATACAATTCAACCATAACTTTAACTCCATCTAATAATTTTAATTGGAAAGTACGATTTGCGCCAAGCGAAGTAGGAACTTACAACTACTATGTGACTATCACGGATAAGAATGGAAATACTAAGTATCCAGCATCAAATAATTTACAACTGACGTCAACTGCGTCCTCTTCAAAAGGATTTATAAAAGTTTCTGCACAAGACAAAAGGTTTTTAGAATTTACTAACGGTGATGCTTTTATTCCAGTATCAAGTGGAAAACAATGGTGGTCTTGCTGTGGAAAAAGAAGTTTTGATTACGATAAAACATTTACTGATTTTGGTTTAAACGGTGTTAACTTTACAAGGATTTGGGATCAAAATGATGGTTATGCATTAACAGTTGAGGGCAGATATGATGCATACAAATATCCAGATGATTACACTCCAGTCGATACCGGTGTAAATATTGATGCCATACAAAAGGGAACTCAATTTAATCAAAGAGGAAATTATGAAGAGGATAAAATAATTGAAGCCGCCGAAAACA
>JAUPVU010000011.1 GCA_030916925.1 Patescibacteria group bacterium | reverse complement strand
TCATCCTTTTGAAATTATCGTAAATTGGCAATTAGAAGCTTCCATAGCTATTTAAGTCTGGATGTGGTAATCTACTCCAAGTTAATTTTAAACGGCAACTTAGCCGCTATATCGACTAAAAACCATAGGACACGCAGGCTAAACCACTTTGCTCTCGAAATCTTCAGTTTTTACTCCATATAAAAACAAGTAAATATGTATAAACAAAGCTTTAGTAGGTATAGAAATGCCTCACGTGGTCCAAGTAGAAATGGTTCAGGTAGACGTCAAGGGGGAGGTCGAGGAAGATCAGCCGGATTTCAAGATTTCTCAAAATTCATAAATAAGAATCCAGAAGATGTTATTGTAGAAGCATTTACACCTAATATTCAAATAAACGATTTGCCATTAGTCAGTGCTTTAAAGGCAAATATTGTCAAAAAGGGTTACACGCAGTTAACTCCTATTCAAGATCAAGCCATTCCTCTAGTAATGCAAGGTAGAGATCTAATTGGAGTTGCAAATACTGGAACAGGTAAGACAGCAGCATTTTTAATTCCTTTTATAAATAAAGCTTATAACGATATAAACCAAAGGGTTTTAATTATTGCTCCAACTAGAGAATTGGCTCAGCAAATAAATGCTGAATTTAGGTCATTTAGCCAAGGAATGAATTTATACTCAGTCTTATGTATAGGTGGAACTAATATGTTCGCCCAAAGAAGAGAATTAAGTAGAGTCCATAATTTTTTAATTTGTACACCTGGTAGAGTAAAAGATTTAACTCAAAGAGGTTGGGTAAATTTATCATTATATAAGAATGTTGTAGTTGATGAAGTGGACCGTATGTTTGATATGGGTTTTCAAAACGATATTCAATTTATATTAGGATCTGTTGCAAAAGAAAGACAAACTTTATTCTTCTCAGCAACCGTATCAAGTGATATAGAAGTATTAATTAACAAATATCTTGTTCAGCCAGAAAAAATTGTTATGAAGCAGAAAACTAGCTCTGCAAATATTATGCAGGATATCATTAGAACTTCATCTCAAAAAGAAAAAATGGAAGTCTTGCACGACATGTTAATTAAAGAAGAATTTACAAAAGTTCTTATCTTTATTAAAACTAAATGGAATCTTGCAGAGATTGAAGTTGAATTAAAGGATAGAGGATTTAAAGTGGAGTCCATTCACGGAAATAAATCACAAGCTCATAGACAAAGATCTTTATCTAACTTTAAAGAGAATAGAATTAAGATTTTATTAGCTACTGATGTAGCAGCTAGAGGACTAGATATTGATAACGTTTCTCATGTTATTAACTATGATCTTCCAGCGACTTATGAGGACTATGTTCATAGAATTGGAAGAACAGGAAGAGCTAACAACAAAGGCGTGGCTCTAACTTTCGTTTAATCAACAGTAATAAAGCCCAAAAGTTTTTCCGATTAGTCTTCGATCGCCAGATAGACAATAAATTTCAGGTGAGATTTTTTGGATAAGCGGATGATTTGTCTGCACTTTAGAATTTTCAGCTCTTTCCATTAAATAGTTTATTCTATCCCCTCGTTTTAATCCCATTTCGGTAGGATATACAAACTGACCAAAAGTTAAACACATTACTTGATCCTTATCCAACTTTCCACTGTAATAAATATGAGTGACTAGATCAGGTTGAGGCGAGATATAAGTTTTAACTAAGCCATCCCTAACAAGCTCGTATCCATAAGGATTAGGTAAATTTAGAGAGCAATCACATATTTCCATTTCGCTTAATAATCTTTCATCAGTATCAAAGAAAGGTAAATCAATAGGGTTTCTGCTAGCCTCTTCGTATCTTTGAGCTGCCAATGTCTCCATAGCAGTAGTAATGCTATGTAAATTGTTAAAAACCCAAGTATCTGGTTCACTATATAGGTCGAAATTAATTGATGGAATCGCAATCATGTATTTATTATAGAATATTAAATGATTTTATATTATGGTTGTTTGTATCAAATTAAAGATGTACTATATCCCTATAGGGGGGATATATGTCGTACACACCAAAAGATTCAAAAGAAAGAATAATTCACAGATTAAGAATAGCAAATGGGCATCTTAAAAAAGTGCAAGATATGATGCAAAATGATGCATATTGCATTGATATAATTCATCAATCCCAAGCAGTTCAGAAAGCCTTAAAAGAGGTCGATAATTTAATATTAGAAAACCATCTTAAAGGATGTGTTGCTGATGCAATCAGCCAGGGCAACAAAGATGAAGCGATTTCAGAAGTAATGAATATTTTTAAGAAATCTTAGAATGACTAACAAAAAATTTGAAGTTAAAGGAATGCACTGTGCAAGTTGCAGTGCGATTATAAAAAAGAAAATATCAAAACTTCCCGGCATTGAAGAATGTCATATAAACTACGCAACTGAGAAAGCCAAAATTTCATTTGATCCAAAACATGTATCCGTAGACCAGATGAATAGTGATATTAATAATCTTGGATATTCAATCATTGACCTCGAAAGCGATATTACCAATTCCAGAGGGACATATGAGCAGATGGATCACACCAACCACTCTGGAATGTCGATGACAAAGGAGGATAAATTAACTGAACTTAATAAGGCGAAAGTTAAGGTTAGTTTTGCTATGCCAATAACTCTACACATTTTCGTAATAAT
>JAUPVU010000010.1 GCA_030916925.1 Patescibacteria group bacterium | reverse complement strand
GTATTTACTACACAATACCCTCCGCAGTATTTTATAGATAGATATAATGAATATGAGAATAATATCAATGCATCAGATGTGTCTACTGATTTAGCCAGAGAAGTACGTCGCAATTTCACTGCTGGATTAGGTATGTCTATTCAAGAGGGTGGATATGGAATTAGCGAACCACTTTTAACTAGAGGTTATATTGAAAGGGTAATGAAATTATATATCGATTATATTTACGGTGAAGAAGGAACAGGCACACTAAGGTTTTCTGACGTAGGTGATGCAGGTGACTTATATCAAATGGTATTAAAATTCTCGGCTCTTGATTTTGCCTGTATGTATGGTGCGCTTGACTATCTTGGTAGTAAGAAGAACGATGAAACATACATCCAATACAACGTTGCAGGCGATAAGGTTGAAAAAATAACCGAAGAAGGTCAAAATCTAGTACTTTCGAGAATGCTAGAACAACAAAATCCCTCTGTATCCGATTTTAGAGTAATGTATTTTGCTCTTATTTCTGGAAAAATAGACTTCAATAGTCTTGAGGCAAACGATCAGAGATTTTTCTTCACAGCACTTCAATTAATATTGAACAAAGCTGATTCAAAAGATATGGTAAATCGTGAAATCCCAGAAAGTCACAAATTCGAAGATATATACAATCAGGATCTGATTAATGGAATTATTGGAGGAATAAGTGGACTTACTAATATGGAAACTCATTCCGCACATTTAGCAAGACTCGGGCTTTCTACTGGTTATTGGAGAGAATTGGTAAGCAAAACTCTTCCGACTAACAAAATATCCCATGATGCAATAAATAACCTACTTCCTGGTGCTGGACGTTAAATACTATATTCAGCCTAAATACTGCAAAGAAGAGTTTATTGTACCGGGCATCCTATTGACCCAGGAACCCCTGTCCAATTAGCTTTAAAGTTAATTAAATTAGGGCACACATCTCCAAATAATTTAATACTCGTATTTGATGTAAAAGTTGAGTCTTTAATCGTAATCTTATGCTTTGTAGTTGATTGTTTTATTGGATAAGCATCAATTTTTTCGAATACAATATTTGAGCCCTCAAAAATACCTGGCCAGGTATTTTTCTCGGATTTCTCTACTCTAATTACGACACCTTCGGTATCATCAATCATATTTCTAACACGTATGTTTGAAAATAAAACATCACCAACAAGGCCAGTACCTCTAGGAATAATAGCAAGAGCACGATCACTATCGAAAACAGTACTATTTATAAATTTTATGCCATATACACCCTTGTTTATGTATGCTTCACCAATTTTAAGGGCAGATGCTGCCGATCTTACAATGCCATTTTGAAATGTTATATGATGGGATTCATTTGATATAGTTTTTATTGCTACCCCGTCATCCTGTGTTTCTATATACATGCCGGTTAAGGTTACATAAGTAGAACCATCTGGATCAAATCCGTCGTTTCCGCCGATTATCTTAACATTATTAGCAACTATATTATTTGAATTTGTTACTGATGTAATATACCCTTCTCTATGATGAATTTTATATAAAAAGAAATTATCCAATTCAATATAATTTGATTTATCAATTTCTATAACTCTTTTCCCATTTCCTTTGGCACCTCGAAGTTCACCTGGCCCCTTTAATTTTATGTTTGATGAATTGGCAATTCTTAATATATTCTTTCGGAAATCTTTATTCTCTACAAAAGGTTGCAGAATAACCGCATTAGGATGGAGTATTAAGGTTAGATTATTTTTGCCTTCTATAAGTATGTCATCTTCATCATACGTCCCAGCTGATAAATATATCGTTCCAGATGACATCGCTTTGATAGTATTTTTAATAGATTGACCAGGTGTAAGAACTTTACTTCCACTGGGTGGCGTTAGATAGGCCTCGTCCATATCATCTACCCAAAAAACAATAGTATCGTGTGATTCTTCTGACGTACTAGGTAATAAATCAACCGAGGTCTTCATATAGTAAACTCCAGATCCGGCAGGGAGTTTAAAATTTACTATATTTTTATCTATACTGGTGGTTATAACTCCTGTGGCCGACCTTAATTCTGCCCATTGAGGTGTTGATGGTAATGTAACTGATAACTTTACTTCACCATCTGTTGCAAACCTTGCAATACTAGTTCTATATAATTCTCTCGCACCTTGAGTATCACTAGTGTATCCGAAATCCTTGGATGTTATTTGCCTAAAAACTAGATCTGATGAAGCCCCTCCTGATGCACTGCTTATTCGTCCCTTAACTTGTGGGTCTTGCATTCCTTTATTTTCATAAATAAAAAAATTAGAGCCTTCCTTCAGTTCGACTGTCGTTACATTTCCCCATGGATATGGATTAGTAGTAGCTGATGTATAGGGTCTAAACTTTGCTAAGTACTTTCCGTCTTTTGCCCCAGCTAAGTCCGTTGCAGTTACACGTCTTACGCCATTAGTCAGATTTAACCATTTTACTGTTTTACCATCTAGCTGAGCTTCTATTGGCCCTGTATATGCTGGGATTACTCTTAAGTAGTATCCCTTTTCGTTTGTCGTGATTATTGAGGATGTGTAATTTGTACCATCTACTGAAACTTCAGTTTTAAATCCAGGAGTCAATGCTCCATTAACTTCATTTTGTAGTAATACAATTATTTGATTTGACCATGAATAAGGATTTGTTACTCCGGTTATATATGGCCTAAACTTAGAGGGGAAAATACCAGGGCCAGCACTGGTTAAAGACGTAGGAGTTACCCTTATAACACCATTTACTGCTTTGTATGGTAATTTAGTATAAGGATTATTCCATACTGAAGCATTATTATTGAATAATACTTCAACAGGCCCTGAGTAATTTACGTTCATTTTCATGTAATACCCTACATTTTTTGTTGTTGACACACTATTGTAGTAATTTATGCCGTTTGATGAGACTTGAGCAACGACAGTTGTTGCTGCTGAACTTTTCTGACTAACTGGTTGAAACGTAGGAAAAGGATTTTGAAAATCTTCTCCGTCAATAAACGGTAATATCGCTATGAGTAATAAGGTAAAACTTAATGCTGCTACAATCCCAGTCAAAATAATATTCTTCAATATTCCTTTTGATGGACTTGAAGTTTTTTTCATATATATTGTTATAGCGTGACCGTACTTAGGTAAATCTCATGGGCATCAAGAAGTCCATATGCCTCTTTTCTACAATACTGATAAACAGCTGGTTTACTTGCAGTCCCACCTAAAATAAAATCTATAGAATTAGGAGAATAATCACACAAAGTACTTGTACATTTCGTGGCAAATATCTGTACAAATGATTGATCATAGGTACAATATCTTTTTCCTGCTCCAGCATACTCAAAGAATCCACCATTTGAATCGTATTGTGCATTAAAGTCTCCCCCAACAATATATCTATCTTCGGCCACTAATTTCGATTTTATATAGTCAACCGATATATCCATTCCAGGACACATATAATCCTCTTGACGTTGGAGATGCGTGTTAAATACTTTTAGTTTTCCGGCTGGAGAATCTACAAGAGCATATGTGATTTTTCTTTTACCTGGTATCTCTTTAAATCCACTATCTATAATTGGGAATTTAGAAATAGTAACTAGTGAGTGCTCAGAGCCATCTTGAAATTGTGCATAGAAGTAAAGCTTTTCAGACATTTGCGCTTGTACCAATTGCGAAAAATTCGACTTTGTCGCAGGATCGCCATAAGTAGTAGATTGCCTATGCTTGTGTACTTCTTGAACGATAAGGACATCTAAGCCAAGCTCCTTGAATTTTTTACCTACGACAACAGCTTTTGAATCTAATAAAGCATCATTTGCAGCGCCACCTCCTAATCCTCCAATATTCCAAGTTCCAACGTTTAACATTTTGCTGACGTTTGGCTGTGTAGCACCTGTACACGCCAATGTAGTACTTTTTGCAGTTCCACTCGTTGCGGCCTTTACTACCACTGTTACTTCGTTTTGGACCGAATATGGGTTTGGTATAGTTCCCGTCCATGGTCGAAAGGCAGAGGTATAGGTACCTGCTGGAACTCTCGCCATTTGTTCTTTTGTTGCAGTTGCTATTCCACTTGAGTTTGCAAAATTCCACTTATTCCACAGCGTACTACCTTTTGCTCGTGATTCATAATATCCAAATACTGGAGGATCCATTTTTAAATAATATGGGTCTCCTACATTTATTTCTATTTTACTTGAATACGATTTACCGTCCTTTGAAACAGATACGTTATATGCCTTAGCAGTAATACTTGAAACAAAAACATTTACTTGATTTGACCATGCATAGGGATTCGTTCCACTATCTACCCAAGGTCTAAATGATGCAATATATGACCCCGGTGTAATACTTGCCATTTGAGTACTTGATACAGCCGCGATTCCGAAACGATCGGTTGCATTCCATTTTGACGTAGTTGAAGACCCAACTAGCTTTACCTCAAGATAACCATTGTAGACTGGGTTGGTCTTTAAATAATACGGACTTCCAACTGGTATTAATATGCTAGATGAAAAATTGACTTTGTCTTTTGAAACGCTAACTGTAAATGGACTCGGGGTAGCTGCATTTGTTTCTTGACTAATAGAGGTAAAGGTTGGAAAAATTTTGCGTAATTCCTTCCCCCCAATAAAAGGTAGTATCGCTACGAGTAATAAGGTAAAACTCAATACTGCTACAACCCCTGTTAAAATTATGTTTTTTAACATTTCTTTTGGGAGATTAGCATTTGTTTTCATATACTTCTAGCATACGTCTATTTAACATAGCAAGTCAATGAAGAAATAGAAAAGACAAAAAAGCTTTATATCTGCATTAATTCTTGAGATTTTTTGGCCCCGAGTTCATCTAAAACTTCATTCATAGATTTTACTAGCTTATCAATTGATTCTTTTTCTCTATAAAGTTCATCTTCGGTGAGAACTTTGTTATCTTCTTGCTCCTCTACCGAACTTATAGCATTATGTCTTACTGTTCTTACTTTAATTTTTGCGTCTTCAACCATTTTAGACACTTCTTTTGTTTTTTCTTTTCGAGTTGCTTCTGTTAGAGTTGGAACGGGGATTCTAATAGCATCACCTTCGTTTACAGGGTTTAATCCCCTACCTGATTTTCTTATGCCATCCTCAATTTTACCCAATATACTTTTGTCCCAAGGAGAAATGAGTATAGATTGTGAGTCGGGTATAGAAACTGTACCTACTTCATTTAATGGAAGTGGTGCAGATCCAGGATATGCTTCAACTAATATGCCTTCTATTATAGCGGCGGTTGCCCTTCCTGTTCTTAATGTGTTCAATTCCGAAACTAAGTCTTCTCGTACCTTATTTAAGTGGTTTTGAAAGTCTTCTTTTTTCATAGATAAGTTTTAGCATATGAGTTGCGGTCCCGCCAGAGGCGGGACCGCACAGATTCACTCATTTATACGCTTAAGTGGTTAAATTCTACAATCGTAATATTTTCACCTGTTTTACTAACAGTGTCTGATATTAAGTCTTTGATTTTTCGAGATGTATCTTTTACGAAATCCTGTTCTAAAAGTTCTTCGATATTCTCTGGCCCCATCGAAACGATTTGCATAACTATGTCGTTGCCTAGTGATACAAATGCATCGTTTTTAGCAACAAAATCAGTCTCGCATCCAAGTTTCAAAAGTGCCCCTACTCTACCTGAATGAACATATGAAAAAACTTTTCCTGCTTTGATTTCTCTATCAGATTTTTTTGCAGCTTTTTCGACTCCTTTTGCTTTTAAAATCTCAACAGCTTTATCATAATTTCCACCAGCTTCTTCTAAGGCTTTACTGGCATCCATAACTCCTGCGCCTGTTTGTTCACGTAATTTTTTAATAGTTTCGATATCCATATTTTTATAAAAAATTAATTACTTTGTTGTCTTCTTTTTTTCCACAGGTTTTGGTTTTGCAACTGCTTTCTTTATTGGTTCTTTTTTAGGAGTAACCTCTTTTACTTCTTTTTTTGATATAACTTCTTTTTTGACTTCTGGCTTTGCGTCCACTTTTTTAGATGCAACTTTTTCTGTCTTATCTAAAATTACATCCTTAGAATCAGCATAACCTTCTTTTATGGCAGATGCCAACACTGACAATAATAAATCTATTGATTTTATTGCGTCATCATTGGCTGGAATAAAAACGGTACTTCCAAGTGGATTACTATTAGTATCAACTATCGAAACGACAGGAATTTTAAGTGCAAGTGACTCTCTTAATGCTGTCTTTTCTCTTTTAATGTCTATTAAAACAACTGCGCCAGGGTATTTTTTTAATCCTCTTAAACCACCGACGGTATCATTTAATTTCTCAACCTTTCGGGCTAATAATAACCTTTCCTTCTTTGTATAGTGTTTGAAAGCGTCTGTAGTTAAACCTGTTTCGATACGTTCTAATTCTCTTAGGTTAAATGCAACCGAGTCAAAATTAGTAAAAGTACCACCCAACCATCTTTGGTTTACATATAAACAACCTGCCTCGTTAGCATATTTCTTGATTATTGGGGATGCTTGTCTTTTTGTACCTATAAATATGACTTGTTTACCCGTCTTGGCAACTTCATACAAATACTCAGCAGCTTTTTTTAAGTGCTCATGAGTTTGGTACAAATCGATAATTTGATTCTTTTCTACTGTCTCGTAAACGAAATTATCCATTTTTGGATCTTTTCGCTTTGTTTGGTGTCCAAAATGGACTCCAGCTTCGAGCATTTGCTCAATTGTTACCGTTTTTATATTGTCTTTCGACATTTGTTAGCTCCTTGTTCCTCTGGTACGGACAAATCTACAATAAATCTTCTTTAAAAAGAAGATCACGCAGGAGCATATCCGCCCATGATGTGATTAATTACTGGCGTAAAGTTTAGCATAAAAGAGCTTCTTCCGACCAGTTATTTTTCTAGTGGCAACCACTTATCTTGGAATCTGGAAAAAAAATGAATTAGTTCATTAATAGAAGCATCCTCCAGTGGCCGGTTTTTTCCCCATCTACTTCCAATATAATGAAGCAGCTCACCTTTTCTCAAATCTATTCTTAATCGAAAGGATGCACTACGAGTATTTAAACGAAATATACCCATTGTAACTACAACCATAGAAGGATTTTCTTCATCAAAAAAATAACTGAACTGAGTACTATTGCTATATTCCTTATGGGCATCTTCTTGTTCAATCATGTAACAAGCCCCAACAACATTACGTCCAGTAACTCCAACGCGCTTAGAAGACAAATTTGTCCCATAAAATGGCATGAATACATATGCTGTTTCTGCCCCTTCGGAATTCTTTCTCGTATTTTTAATTCCTAAATCCATAACTGAATCGCTTCCTAATTGTTTGGGCAAAACCCTCCATCCACTGGCTTCGGGTGAATCATTTCCCTCAAGGGATTCTTTTGGTTCTGAGTTTAACTCTTCGTGAATAGCTAATAAATACTGGGTTTCACCTGCAAAATGACCCAGTTCACTAATCAAGCCACTAGCTTGAAAGGCCTTTTGTACCTCTTCAGAAACTGAGGAAATGGTTGCTGTGGGTTCGTTTGTGATCATATATAGTCCCATAGTATACTACGGGCTTGCGCTATTACAATGGTTAAAATGCAATATTTAGAGGAGGATATTGTTCTGACTTCAAGTTTGGGTCTTCAGCATAACTCATATCGATATATAACGCAGGCTAGAAATCGGTATCACAGAGAACGTTTTGTTTAGAACGACTCCAGGTGGGTGTCAAAATCTTTGGTTTGCAACCACATTTCTCTAAACTCTGAAAAGACTTCTATTAGCTGCATAACAGAGGGTTCTGGCTTAACAGCACCGTAGTCGAATTCTCTAGCCTCATATTCTAGCAATGCTTTAGTAACTCTATTTATTTTTATTCTAAATGATAAGTAAGGCGTGCCATAATTATGAAAATTCACTCGGATATCCACTACATTAGGATTACGTTCATCAATTAGATACCTAAAGCTAATACTTCTTTCATCTTTAATCTTATTAAAACCTTCATTAATAGAGTAATGTCCTCCAATAATAGTATGAGCGAATTGTCCTAATTCAGTAGAATATAGTCCTGACGAAAGAATTGGAGTATATAAGAAATCGGTCTCGTTACCTTCGGAACCAGTTATTGTTTTTAAAATCTCAGTTCCACCCAATGGATCGAGTTCAGTCTCTCTTGGGGAAATTCTCCATCCATTATATTGAGTACAATCTTGGCCATCAGTTAGAAACCCATTGGTTCCTATAAATTGTCTTCCTATGTGAGTATGTGCAATTAATAGCTCTTCTTGGGTTTGAGCTACGAAAGAATGTAGCTGGTCAACAAAAACATTTTCTCTTAATACTTTTTTAACTTCTTCTTGAGGAATTGTTGCTGGTGCTTCAAGGTAATCAATCATAAATACCGCATACTATATCACAAAAACTAACTACAAAAATAATTCTACTTACTATTTAATAACCCTTACAAAATAAGATATGAATGTTGTTCGATCACTCAATGGGCGATACGTGCTACCTACGATTTCATAACCACATGCATTTAGAATCTTTGCAAATTCTTCATAAGAATAGTATTCAAACAATCTTCTTAATCCTGCTGTACCCACTTCTTCCATATACCCACCGATCCCTTCTTTAATTGATATAAAACCTATACCATCTTTTTTAGTAACTCTATGAAGACTTTCTAGCACTTCTTGTATTCGATCTTTGGGGACATGTAATAAAGTAGCAGATGACCAAAATCCATCAAAAGTATCATCAGAAAATGGAAGCTGGCGTAAATCTTGTACTTGAACTAAATCTGCATCAGGATTATTACTTTGTGCAACCAAAAGCAGTCCATCAGAAACATCGATTCCAGTATATTGTCTAGTAAACTCATCCAGGTATTTAATATCTCTTCCACCTCCAACACATGCCTCAAGTACACTCCCATTATTGAAAAAATGATTTCTAAAAATCGCTAGCTCGTTTCCCCAAAAGTTTACATCACTGTGAGCACTCGCCCATTCGGCAGCAATAGCGTTATAAGTATCGACTGTTGTTTGTTCGAGTGGAGTTAAACCTATTTCGATATCGGAAGATTCTAGATCCATAATATGACTTAATCGACTGGTTTATTTTTTAACTCTGCAAAAGCGTTGAGCATGCGCAGCGTTTCATTAAACCCAACTCGAAGTAAGATTAAATTAATTTCATCTGTAGCCCCCTCTCTCCAGACGCCCTTACCCCAACCGAATCGATGTACTTGCTATCTACCTATCCTGGTCATCGACTCATCTAAAAATAATCTAAAATCCGATCTGACATCCTCAGAGTTAGGATCTCTTACAAATCTACTGAATTCAACTCTAGATAGCCATTTTTCTGGATTAAACCTTGCAATTGAAGTACTGCAGGGCCTCGATTCAAAAGTTAATAAACTAGCTTCGCGTTGCATACCAACAATTCGATATATTTCAGTCGTTGAAGAGATAAGTCTCCCTTCGCCATTATGTATTGGTTCATCCTGGTGAATAGTATACGTTGAACTGGGATTATAAGGGTCTTTAGTAGAACCTGATATATAGCCAAGTCGTCTATGTACTACATCAGAATAACTTGAACCGATTTTCCATTCTTCGCCAAATTTTTCAACTGAACGTGGACCTGTAGTCCTTCCTTCGGTAACTAGATCATAAAGTTCATTAACTCCGTTCAAAGTAACTAAGAATTCTTGAACTTGAGTTGGATCAATAATATCTCCACTAAGAGAAAACAACTCACTTTGAGGGTACATGACATCAAATCCATCCATATTTTTTTAGGCAGTTTGAAATGAAATTACTTACTGCGATGTTAGCAGTTAAAAAGTTTTTTGCAAATTACTCTTTTTTCTTCTTTCTGCTCGCGCGTTTTCTTGGGGCGGCTTCTGGAACTGAGCCATCTGCATTTGGTTTAGTCCAACTCGCAAAATCACATGCCGGATATTTTGTACAAGCATAGAAGAGTCTTCCACGTTTAGTTTTTTTCGCCACAATTTCTCCACCAGCACTTTCGCCACATTTTGGACATTTAATACCAATTTTATTATGAATATGCTCTGTGTATTTGCATTTTGGATAAGCCTCACACGCAATAAACTTTCCAAATCGGCCAGTTTTTACTTTAAGAACACCGCCACATTCTGGGCATTTACGAGTTTTTAACTCTTCTTCTAATTTTTGCGTTTGTTCGTCTTTATCTTCTTCGGCATTAGGATCCTCTATTGGCTGCGCATATTTGCAATCAGGATATCGGTCACAACTATAAAATTTTCCAAACTTTCCAAGCTTAATAATTAGATGACCTTCTTTACATTCTGGACATTCTTGATCGGTTTTCTCCATTACTACAATATCTTCTTTCTTAATTTCTTTCTTCTTAGCTAAAACAAGTTTTTCGAATGGCCAGTAGAAATCTCCGATTAGTTTTCTCCAATCCTCTTCGCCCGCAGCAACTTCATCCAAACCTTCTTCCATTTTAGAAGTAAAATCGACATCAACAACTTGTGGAAAATGGTTTACCAATAAATCATTAACGACTATTCCGTTATCTGTTGGTAACAAGTTCTTTTCTTTTCTAATAACATAACCTCTGGTTTGGATAGTTCCAATAATGGAAGCGTATGTAGATGGTCTACCAATACCAAAACTCTCAAGCGCCTTAACTAGAGACGATTCGTTATAACGTGGAGGTGGCGTAATTTGATTTGGAAGCATCATTACTTGTTTTAAGTCTGCATCCTCACCGACTTTAACTTCAGGAACAATTTCATCTCTGCGGCCAGAATGATAAACACGAGTAAAACCATCAAAAACTTGAATCGTACCCTTTGCTTCGAAGGTATATTGCCTTATAGACTTATTTGTATCCTTTTGACCAGAGTTGTCTATATATATAGTAGTGTTTTTGTACACGGCGGGACTCATCTGAGTAGCAACTGTCCTCTTCCATATTAATTCGTAAACTTTTCTATGTTGATCGGTTAATGATTTGGGTAACTTATCTGGCAAAGTCATAACACTAGTTGGTCTTATAGCCTCATGAGCTTCTTGCGTTTTTGCTTGTTTCTTAGCCTTAAAATGTCTCTCGTGCTCCGCTAAGTAATTCTTACCATATTCTTTTCCAACGAATTTTCTTATGTTAACTACCTCTGCACCCGTAATGTGTACACTATCAGTTCTCATATATGTAATAAATCCACCCTCGTATAATTTTTGTGCTAACTGCATAGTTCTTTTTGGAGAATACCCAAGTGAACCCGCGGCAGACTGTTGAAGAGTAGATGTTGTAAAAGGTGGAGATGGATGACTCCTGTTTTCTTTCTCTTTAACCTCTGCTATTTGGAATTTTTGAGTTTGGATATCTTTTAATAAGTTAGTAGCATCATTTTCTGACTCAATTGAAGTCATTTCAGTGGAATATTCTCCCGCAAACAACTGATATTTCTTTTTGATGTAAATTGATTTGCCTTCAATCCGAGTTAGTTTTGTTTTTATTAACCTTTTGCCACTGCATTCAAAATCAGCATTTAATTCAAAATACGGATTATTTTCAAAACCTGCAATTTCTCTTTCTCTCTCGACAACCAATCGGACGGCGACAGACTGAACGCGTCCAGCAGATAAACCGTACCTGATTTTTTCCCATAAGAGTGGAGATAATTTGTAACCCACCAATCTATCGAGTACTCTTCTTGCTTGCTGTGCATCTACTAAATCGTAATTTAATTTACGTGGAGTTTTGAAAGCTTGTAATACCTCTTCTTTGGTTATTGAGTTAAATACAACACGATAAACATTAGGATGTTCACCTTTTTCGTTCTTAATTTTATCAGCAATTTCGAATGTTCCTTTTGCACCAGTGGCCTGAAGTGGAGCGCCATCATTAATTAAATGTCCCAAATGCCATGCTATTGCCTCCCCTTCTCTATCTAAATCAGGAGCAAGATATATAGCTTTAGATAGCTTTGCCTGCTTTTGTAATTCTCTAACAACATCTTTTTTATCTTTGGATAATTCATATTGAGGTTCGAAATTGTTCTCTAAATCAACTCCAAGTTGTGACTTTGGAAGGTCACGTATATGCCCGACCGAAGATAAAACAATATAGTCATCTCCTAAAAAGGAAGCAATCTTTTTTGTTTTGGCGGGTGACTCGACAATCACTAAGTTCTTCATAAGCGTAATACTATACTACCGTAAATCGTAATAATTCAAGTCCCCAAAATTAAATATCGATAAAAAAAGACCCATTTATAGCTCTTTTTACTAAACTATTTAATTCAAAAAGTGAAAGGATACTACTGGTTTCGGATGAAGAAATATTCGTTTTACTCATTATTAATTCTTGATCGATATATTCGTCTATTTGTTGCGCCTGAAAAATCACATCCAAAACTTTAACCTCATTTTGTGAAAAATTTTTATTTGTAATCAGCTGCTGAAAATCTTTGGGATTATAAATTGCACCACTACTACTTTTTATTTTTAGATTATAAATACTATTCATTAGTTGAATTGGATTTGAGAGGATCTCTGCTCCTTGAAAAATTAGGCCGTTGGTTCCCAAACTTTGTGCACTAAAAATAGACCCAGGGACAGCAAATACTTGTTTACCTTGTTCTAGTGCATGTGAAACGGTTATAAGACTCCCTGACTTTTCGCCAGCTTCAATTACTACAACTGCATCAGAAATTTCTGATAGAAGTTTATTTCTTTTCGGAAATGTCCATTTAGTTGGTGCTTGATTATTTTCGTATTCAGAAATAATAGCCCCCATATCTTTTTGCTGAATAATATTTTTGATTTGTTTGGCATAAGAAATGTTATTTATATAATCTAAACCATAACCAACGACCGCGATTGTTCTACCAGAATTTTTTACTGCGACTTGGTGGGCAGTTAAGTCCACTCCATACATTAATCCACTAACAATGGTTACATTAAATGAAACTAGACCTTCAACAATAAAATTAATTGCTCTTCTTCCGTAATCAGTCATTTTTCTAGAACCAATAATTGCAATTCTTTTTTTATCTCTTGCATCAACATTCCCTATCATTTTTATTTTGTATTTGGATTTTATGTCTGATAAATAATCAATGTTCACGTATAAAATTTCACATAAAAATGTGTATTTTTTCTAAAAAAGGAATTAAAGATGATTAAAAGACGCGGATTTTGACAAGTTGTCAAAATCCGCATAACATGTTTTAATAGGTGGGTAGCAAAAAGCCAATCGTATATCAATTAATTAACAAAAATGTCTAGAATTTGCCAACTAACAGGAAAAACTTCACAAAAGGGACGAAAAAACACCATAGCGTGGGGTGTTAAGTACTCTCAAATTCGCCACAGACAGGTAAATTTACGCAAGGCGACATTATTATTCAATGGAGAGCCTGTTCAACTGATGCTATCTGCAAAAGCCCTTAAAAGCGTTAAAAAAGGCGTATACAAAGGTCTTCAAACCTTTGCTGCCTCTATACTAGAGAAGAAAGCTGCTGACGCGGCATCTAAGTAAAATCCTTTCCAAAAAATCTTACTTACTACCCTATTTGCTAGGAGATTTTGTTACCTTTTGTAATCTGGGAGGCTAGCAAAATATATAACCCATTCCATGAACTGTCTCGAAATATTTTTCACCAAATGCTGTTTCTAATTTGTCCCTCAAACGTTTAATATGGACATCGACAGTATTAGTAAATGGGTTCGTATCTGCCTCCCAAACGTATTCTAAAATGTCTGACCTAGAAATTACACGGTTAGGATTTAACATAAAGTATTCTAAAATTTGTAATTCTTTTTTTCTAAGTGATAATCTTTCTTCTTTATAAAAAACCATTTTGCGTTCACGGTCCAAAGTTAAGTTTCTAACTTTCAAAACTTTTAAAGTAGTTTGGTTTTTGTCTGGATTGTTTTTTCGGATGTGAACTCTTACTCTGGATTTTAATTCTCGACCATTTATCGGTTTAATTAAAAAATCATCGACACCTTTTTCAAAAGCAATATTTTTGTCATTTATAGAACAGTGATCAGAAATTGCGATGATCGGCGTGTTCGGAATTTTTGTTTTAAACAAACTTGCTAGATCATCACCTGCCATATCTGGCAAACTCATATCTAAAACAATTGCATCATAATAAGAATTGTATGCAAGTTCTTCCCCTTCGGACGCGCTTTTCGCAACGTCTACTATGTAGTCATCTTTTAGAATTCTATTTAGCGATTTTCTAATTCTTTGATCATCATCGATGACTAGAACTTTCATATCCCTAATCTAAGTTTCAGAATTAAAAAATTTATGAACTAATTCTAAAATTAAAATAAAAAAAATCAATAAATAAAGTTGACATTTGATGCGAAAGAACCTAATAATTACTTATTACAAATATGAAAATATTTTTAATGCCAGCTGTACAGTATTTAGCACTATACCGAAATGGATAGATGCTTCATTAAATCATAGGAGGTGATTTTTAAATGGCAGTCAAAAAAAAGAAAGTAGTAGCTAAGAAAAAAGTTGCAAAGAAAACCACCAAGAAAAAAGTTGTAAAAAGAAAGAAGAAGTAATCTTCTCCAATTAATTTACATTTAAAGCCGTTCCTGCCAAAACTTGAGCGGCTTTTCTTGTTCCGTAATACCATCTTCCTCACCGACACATTATTCAATCGCTAATATAAAAAACAGAATTAAAAAAATATAAATATAGAAAACCTCAGGGAAAAGTTTGTAGGATTTACCTGGCAGGAGAGGTGGGGGTCGAACCCACAGTCCGGGTTTTGGAGACCCGTGGTTTGCCAATTAACCGACTCTCCTACGAATTTGTGCTATAGCTATTTTAAGCGAAGCTCCCTTAAATAGAAACACTTAATAACTAAGCAGAGAGTTGTACATCTCCCCTACTCTTTCGTCAAATAACTTGGGAATTTATTTTAATCTGGATTTTTCTTTATGAACGGTCCTTTTTCGACAGCTTGAACAAAACTTATTAAGCTCTAATTTATCTGGAGTATTTAGTTTGTTTTTCTCGCTAATATAATGGGTGCTTTCACACTCAGAACAAACGAAAAGTAATAAATTGCGTTGACCTTTTTTCTTTGCCATATGATTAATCTAACTGAAACTGCAATATTTTAACAAAAAAACTCCGCTATTAAAATAGCCAAGTAAAAACAAGTAAAAAATAGGATATTAAATGAGTCCACCCACCGTGTCGTGCATTTATGAAGCCGACCCGTAGAATCGACATTGAGCAAGTCCGCAATCATAAAGTTTCCCTTACGATAATATATGACGCTCACTTTTAAGCTTGTTCGAATCGCTTAATATTACTGTACGATCACGGTAGGCGATTCCTGAGTTTTATTCCTCATTAACATCAATATACTGCTAATAACTCGGGTGTCAATCGCACCATTTGTCCCTAAAATACTCTGTTTTTGAATGGTAAAATGGAGCCTTCTCTGGGATTCGAACCCAGGACCTACGGTTTACAAAACCGTCGCTCTAGCCAACTGAGCTAAGAAGGCACTATTCTAAAACTTCGTGCAATAATCGTATTATGGAGCCTTCTTCCAGGGTTGAACTGGAGACCTCATCCTTACCATGGATGCGCTCTACCAACTGAGCTAAGAAGGCCAACAAATATGACAAAGTTATTTTACGTTAATAATATTGATATTAAAACAAGAAACTAGTAATAAAATCAATTATTGGAGTGATAAATCCACCAATAGCGCCTGTTAATAATAGGAATAATAAAATATAAAGGCCGTATTGTCTGGTTTCATACCATTTATAGGCTAAATGACTTGGAAGAATACCAGCCACTACTTTAAATCCATCAAGTGGCTCAATTGGAATTAGATTGAAAATAGCCAACATTACATTTAGGGAAGCTAAAGTCTGCATTAATACAGTTATCAACAGGCTAATCTCAGATGAAAGAAGGCCTGACAAATTTACAACCAAAGCAATAATCGAACATATAATTGCAATTAGAATATTTGTTGCTGGACCTGCTAAAGCTATTAGGGCTGCATCTTTTCGCGGGGATTTTAAATTATGAGGGTTAAACTCCACCGCCTTTCCCCATCCAAATCCAATAAATAAAATCATAAGTGAACCGATAGGATCTAAATGTACTAATGGATTCAAACTTAATCTTTTTTGTAATTTTGGAGTAGGATCACCTAGCCAATATGCACTATAAGCATGAGCAGCCTCATGAAATCCGATTGAAATGGCTAAAAAGAAAACTAATATTAACCCAAGTAATGGATTCTGCGTTATAAGTGAAATCATTCCTCCCATAGTTTTAATTTGCTGTTATAAAGAATGGAATACCAACCAAAACGAGTATTCTGGGTAAAAATACGATTACTCCAACCGTAATTGCAAAAAAAGCTGCTACTAATACAGCACCTGCCGCCACATCTTTAGCAACCCCGATTAACTTTCTGTACTCACCGCCTGATACTTCATCGCCTATCGCTTCAAAGGCAGTGTTTACCATTTCCATGCTCATAACTAATCCACTTAAGATAATAATAGCCAGATATTCATTCATATTTATCCTATATAAATATGACGCGATTGTTATAAGAACAAAGAAAAGTGTGTGAAACCTAAAATTTGGTTGTGTTTTATAAGCTAGAACTACCCCATTAAAGGCATTTCTAAAAGAAATATTGTGCTTTTTTCTATCGTATTTTACGGCCGCGACCATCTTAAAATTTGGCATACATATATATTAGCAAATATTGAT
>JAUPVU010000009.1 GCA_030916925.1 Patescibacteria group bacterium | reverse complement strand
TATGAAAAATTAAGCTTGGAAGAGCTTCCAAAATAACCTGGTGCGTAAACAGAAATGAAAATTTATGCAAACCCTGGATTAAAGATTTTAAAGTCGCCTGCATTGCTTGAACTAATAGTATAATTCCAAAAATTTGTAAAGGCTTCACAATTTCATCAACATTGTAAAAGTCAGCAAATCGATTTGAACCTAAAATTAGGATTAACGCTATAGGAATCGATAAAATATATCTTATACCGAGGGCTCCTAAAAAAACCTTACCCGCTTCTTTTAAAGTATGTGCTGAGGCAATTTCCTTCGTAGACCCCGAAGATAAGCCTAAATTCTGCATAACTCCTAGCATTGCAACAATACCTATTACAATTCCTCTAACACCTTGTTCATAGACCGATAAAAAAGAGATCACGTAGGCTGATAGGGCAATTCCTATAACAAGACTCCCCGCGCGAGAAATGATTGATACTACTGTCCAGCTTAGTCGCATGTGTAAATTATAACTGTATATCGGTAAAAAATCTTTGTATTATAATAAGTAAGTGTTATTAACAAAGTCTCGAAATTTCCTTTCAAAAAGAAGCAAGTCATTAGCATTCATTGCCATCTTTATGGTATTTTTTACGCCTAGAATAATTGCTCTTGGCTCAGACATGGCAAACATTGACACACTATATTGGTATCCTCGTCTTGAAAAATTTCCTAGAGAATTAATCGAAGGAGATTTAAAAGGAACGTATCAGCAATATCATCCAGGAACAACAATGCTGTGGGTCAGTGGTTTTGCAAAATATTCATTCGAAATGGCATTCGAATATAAATATGGGTATAAACCAACCTATATTCCCCACCATTTTATAAAAATTCAATTTGTAACAACTTTTCCGCTTGTCTTCTTAATATCCGTTTTAGGTGCCATTAATTATCTGCTAATACGAAAACTATCAAACGCAAAATTAGCTCTAATCTTCTCGATTATTTTAAGTATCGAGCCGTTCTTTCTAGGAATTAGCAAATATATACATTTAACAGCTTTATCTAGCATGTTTGGCTTCACGGGATTTTTAACCTTCTTATATTATTTAAAATTTAAGGGCAAAAAGTATCTAATCTTTAGCGGTGTTCTTCAGGGTTTAGCAATTGCAACAAAAATTTCTCTTTTAGTATTTCATCCAGCAATCGGCATTACTGCTTTATATTATTTTATGTATGTTTCTAGAGGTAAAGGATATTTAAAGGGTTTTGTGGAAGCCACAAAACTAACTTTAATAAACTTTGCGATTGCAGTGGCGACTTTTTTTGCAATAAGCCCTTATATGTGGGTCGCACCAATTTGGGGACTTAAAAAAATCTACGAGGAAGGGATTGTAGATACCGGATTTGGAGGAGGTATGCCAGATACATTCTTAAATAACCAATATACATACTACTTAGAAACCTCTTTTATAAGGATTACTCCTATTATCTTTATCACTTTTATCCTCGGTTTACTTTTATATTGTTATAGAATCAAACGCGAATCAAAAAATTTACTACTAACTGGAATTTTAATTTCTCTGATTATTTATTACTTATCTATGTCTATACCCTCTAAACTAAAAGATAGGTATCTAGTGGAATTTATGCCGATGATGTTATTATTCTCAGCATATTCGATGTATGAAATATTCAAAAAACTTCGCGACAAAAAAATTATTATATACTCGTTAGTTTCGGTTTATTTCATCTATATGGCATACACAGCATATGTTTATTACCCAGCTTATTCTTTTTTCCATAGTGAATTGATAGGCGGCCCTGGAGGTTACTATTCTAAAGGACTAAGACCAGTCAACCGCGGAGAATGGTATGCCCAGGCGGCTCAATATTTAAATTTTAATGGCGAAGGAAAACCTGAGGGTAAGCAAGTCATAATAGGTAACGAATCGTTAACTAAATCCTTTGCGCCATTTTTTTACGGAACAACTTATGCCGAACTTGGCGCAGTCCCAGATAATAAGGGAATTAAAATTCATTACATAGTAACTAGGAATGATAATCAGAAATATGTTCCACAAGACATTTGCCCATTATTTAAAACATTTGGTACAAGAGGTCCAATGGCTTTTCCAAATGTCTTTGTATTTAAATGTGAAAATATCCTAAAGGACGATCTTACTAAATTAATCCCAACATTCCCTGACTATTAATCAGTCTTAAAGCACTCTGGATTGTAATTCTTAGAGTATATATATGTTACTGGTGTGTCAGATGATGAAATAGTAGCGACCAGGTCATAAGTATTTGGCAAAGCTCGACTTTCGTATTCCCAGCTGTGAGGACCTTCAATATAAATATAATTATCAGCAAGTCCCGGAACGTATGATAAGAAATCCTGTCTTAACTGGTGTTTACGAAGATAAAAATACGTAACTGAATCTTTTTCATTTGAATCTATATTTCCTATCAAACAACCATTATCAACGTACTCTGCAACCTTTTCCCATCCTCTCCAATTATTAAAACCGAAAACTCCATCAATTTTTTTGTACCTAACTCTCGGCATATCAAAGACTAATTTTCCTAAATAATATCTGTCAAACCAAGGATATTCTGGGTTTTTGTTTACGAAAATTGAATAGTTCAAACCCGTAATGTATAGAACAACAAGCCCAAGTAATCCTAATACAATATATTTTAACCTCATACTATTAACACTTGAATATAATTTATATGCAGTGTATCCAGCTAGTAATATTGCCGGCATAAATACGACGTAAACATGAGTTCTTGGATCTTTAAATAAAAATAAGTAAGCAGAATAGGCTCCTAAGAACCAGCACATCAAAGAGGCATACTTTACACTAATATTCTTACTGAAAGTCAGTAATGCACATATGGCCAGCGAAGTTGCTACTACCACTAATGTGGACAATCTTGGTTTAAAATAAGTGAGGCTCATCATTGTTCCAACAATATTTAGGATAACCATCGAAAGTAATCCTAATCGCACGAACCTATCATCGATTTGTTTTAGAATAAAGTTTTTGGCAGATTTCAAATGGAAAAGAGCCGAGCTAATTGCTAATAGATAAATTACTCCAATAAACCACATTGGTTTATACATCGATAACAAGTAAATCGTTAACCAGGTTCTTGGCATAAATCCACCACCAAAAAGTCTATCCTCTAAATATCCTGAAGTTCGGTTACCAAATTCTTGATGCATTGAAAATGGGATGTAAAAGAAAAGAGGCGGAATAATAAAAAACAAGAAAAATATGCCTGCCAGCTTTAAGTACTTAAGCATGCTATCTCTCGAATAGTTTCCATCGCGGTAGAACTTGCCTACAAATGAAACCAGAAAGAATGGCAAAACCGAAAGCGTATCATAATGAGTAATTAGCATCACAGACATCAGTAACCCAGCTACTGCCATATGTCTTACGGACATTTTCTTTAACGCAATAATAAAAAGCAAAACTCCAATAGGAATCAACGAGTACATCACTGACTGATATTGTGTTATACGTGAGAATGCTATAAAAAGTCCGTTAATCGAAATAAACAATGCGGAAAGTAATGCAGCGTTTTTTCCAAAAATCTCTTTAGATAATCTATAAAAAGTATAAATAGCGAGAATTCCGAATAAGACATAAGGCAATCTAATCCAAAATTCATTATGATAGCCGAAAATGCCAACATTAATTAAATTTATTATGTATTGAGTTGGACCTCTCTTTTGCGAAAACAGGTAATCTATGACTTTTCCATCTTCCATCTGGTATAAGAAATCCACAGTGTTAACCTCGTCACCTTGAAAGTTAGAATATCCCAAATCTTGAGCCCTAATTATTACTGAAAATAGTATTATGGCAAATATAAAAATTGTAAAAACTAGCGGGAATTTGTATTTAATCATTTTTTATATATATCGTAATATTCAACTCCTGCGATCTTAATCGTTTTAATTAGCATATCATCCGTTAGACTGAATAGAGAAATCATTCTTTGACCTTCTGCTTTCCATGTTGGAACGACAAAATATTGCCCTTTTCGAGGTGCCTCAATATTATCAGGATAAATTGTGTCGAAATCCGCAAAGTAACTTAATATATGGGAATCAGGGCTTACTACATGTATCCTAGATTCGCTGTTACGGTTTATCTCATTAAGAAACGCTGCTACATCATTAAATCCAATGACCCACTTAGGTTCGATGATTTGAC
Source organism: Patescibacteria group bacterium (assembly GCA_030916925.1). Classification (GTDB taxonomy): domain Bacteria; phylum Patescibacteriota; class WWE3; order 2-01-FULL-39-13; family 2-01-FULL-39-13; genus JAUPVU01. The sequence continues at coordinate 703 of JAUPVU010000009.1, read as the reverse complement.
GTCCCTTATCCATTCCCCCAATTAACGGTGAATAATATACGAAATAATTTGGATGAATCCAAGCCAATAAAATTAGCCTAGACAATAAAATGATAGTAACAAATATCAAAACCATCTTGCCAAATCGCTTTTGAAAACTGTCTATGGCATACACCGTTAATACAGCCATAGGGAAAAACATTGGAATCGTGTACCGATCTAGTTTCTTTGCCGTTAAGGATAACATTGCAAAAAATCCTACGAAGAAAATAATATTAATCAGTGCAAAACGTGTATTTCTATCTAGTTCAGAAAAGTTCAGTTTAGTCTTTATGATTCGATATGAAGCTAAAATGATTCCAAGAATTGTTCCAACTACTACTAATATTGTGTATCGACCTACGAGTACAACTGGGTAAAACCAAAATCCTGGATTCATAGTTTCAACTCCAAACCATAGGTGACGATGACCTTCCTCAATTGCCGTGTCAAATATCCCCTTATAAAAATACAACCAAAGTGTATGGCTTGGATTAACCCACATAGCAGGCCAGACTAAAACGAAAAATATGAGGGAGTAAATTATTACCCATGTCAAACCAGATAAATATTTTGCAATATCGCTCTTTTTTATTAATACAAATAAGAATAATAATGATAAAAATAGTGGTAATAAGAACAGCGACGCACTTTTTGTAAGTAAGGCAAGAGCGGAGAATAATCC
>JAUPVU010000102.1 GCA_030916925.1 Patescibacteria group bacterium | reverse complement strand
ATTCAATCGTTCGAGGAACCACTTCAAAAAAATTAGCGGAACTTGTTAGATCTTGTGATCCAAAATCAATTCACTTTTTAGTTACGTCGCCACCGGTTAAGTACCCAGATTTTTATGGTATTGATACACCAAATCAGTCTGAGTTAATCTCAGCAAGACTTAACGAAAAAGAATTGGCAAAGTTTATTGGGGTTGATTCAGTCTCATTTCTATCTTTCGAAGGAATGATAGATGCAATTGGTGTAAAAAAAGAAGAATTATGTACCTCTTGTTTCACAGGAAAATATCCGATAGATATAGGTAAAAAAAATATTAAGCATATCTAATGATTAAAAACATACAACTAACTAAAATCGAGAAAGTCGAATGTTTATTAAATAAATATTCTTGTGATGGAGATGAACTTGAGATGATTGATACAAATTTAGCCAGGAGTCTTTATTCTAAACTTGACCAAATAGCTTCCGATGATAGTTTATGCTGTGATATTGCTTATGCTCTATTAGCAAAGAAAACAAATCGCTATTTTATAAATAAAGAAAATAAATTGCAAAATGATAACTTATCAATAAAGTGGTCTCCAAAATTTTATAAAATGTGGAATGGAATTGAAGTTTTGAAGGAACATCTATCCGGGAAGAATATTCTCGATCCCTTTGCAGGCAGTGGCATATTTTCTTACTATCTATTATCAAGTGGAATAGCTAATAAATTAACGCTTAATGATATTTCTTACCCTTTCAACGAATGTATAATGGGTACGGGGAATTATTATGAACCTCGGCTAAATATTGAAAAACTTTGCTTGAATAGTTATGGATTTATACCCAATAAATTAGATAATTTAACGATTTCTAATCATGACGCCAGAAAATATCCAAAGGATATTGTTTACGATTATGTTTTTTCTGACCCACCTTTCTTACGAAATTTTAAAAATGGAGGATTACATTTTCTACTGGAGACTATTCCAAATCTTCTTGATGTCGTATCGAAAGGTCTTGTCTTTCTAATTCCAATGGAGTGGGAAGAATTATTGAGTACTAAATATCCGAATTCCTTAAAGATGACTGGAGATCTATCGCATGGGCTTTCAAACCATCCAATGAGCTATATTTTTATTAAGAAGTAACAATGATTACAGGAAAGAAAATAACAAAAATATATATTGGGGATCCGATTTTAGAGAATTTAGATTTTACAATGGGAAATAATGCAAAGATTGGGATTGTCGGTTTAAATGGTTGTGGCAAAACTACTTTGCTAAAACTAATTGCAGGAGAGGAAGAATTAACTTCTGGTACGATAATGATTCAAGAAGAGAAAATCGGTTATATTCCGCAAGAATTTAGCTTTCCAGATATGCTTGCTGGTGAATATATCGAAACTTTATTGGACGAAGAATGGGAAATCTATAAAGTAGACACACTTTTAAAACAGCTCAAATTCGATAATTATGATCCTTACCAAAGCATAAAAACTTTAAGTGAAGGTCAAAAGATGAAAATAAAGATGATTGAAGTCTTGTTAAATGAACCAACAATTCTAATGATTGATGAACCAACAAATCATTTAGATATAGAAGGTATCTTTTGGTTTGAAAAATATATTAAGCACCTGCAGAAAACGGTTGTAATGATTTCACACGACCGTGAATTTCTAAATACAACTGTCGATGAAATTTGGGAAATTGAGAATAAAAAATTAATTAGATTCGTTGGAAATTATGACAACTATAGAGAAGAAAAGCTGAAATTAATTGGAAAATGGAATCAGGAGTACGTTGATTTTTTAAAGAAAAAAGCTCAACTTGAACGTTTACTTGAGAATGTTAGAAAGATTAAAGATGGAAAAAAACGTGGACGGGCTATAAGCAGCGCTAAAAGAAGGATTGATCGTGAAGTTATAACTAACGCAAAAGAAAAATATGAAAGTAAAAAAATGGCAAAGATTCAATTTGCATCAGGAGTAAGTAAGCACAAGCTTATGATTAGATTTGAAAATGTCTCAAAGTCGTATGGTAAAAACGAGATTTTTAAGGATTTAAGTTTTGAAGTTAGAGGTGGTGAGAAAGTTTGGTTGTTTGGGCCTAATGGCTCAGGTAAGTCGACAATGGTCAAATTAATAATGGGTCAAGAAAAATTAACTTCTGGAGATATTACACTCGGAGTTAATATTGATGTAGGTTATTTTGCACAAGGCCAAAGTAATTTTGATTCGAATAAAAATTTGCTTGATAACTTTTTAGAATTGACAGGTTCTGATTATGATAAAGGTTTCGGTTTTTTGAGGAGATATAAATTTGAAAAGGATGACCTCAAAAAACCGATAAGACATCTAAGTCCAGGACAGCGAGCCAGATATGCCTTTGCAATATTCGCATATAATGACTACGATTTATTAATTTTAGATGAACCAACTAACCATCTCGATATCGACACAACTGAAATAATTGAAGAAAGTCTAAGGAATTTTAAAGGTACTCTATTTTTAGTATCACACGATAGATTTTTTGTTGAGCGAGTTGGTATGACAAAAGTTGTAAATTTATCTGACGGTACTCTCAAAGAGTATTAATGATAGAGAAAGCTCAATACTATCGGTAATATCTGAATTTCTGGCGACTCTGTTATGTTAAAATACATCCATAATACTATGGTTTTCGTAATACTCTCAAACCAACAATTCGATTCAAAATTAAAGACCAATAAGTGGCAAGTAGCAAATCAGCTTGCTAAAAAAGGGCATAAAGTAATATTTGTCGATCCGCCACTGCGATTTAAAGCTTTAAAAAGTCTTGGAAAGCCAATCGAGAATAAAAATGATAATTTAATTATCTATAAGCCAATCAATTTTCTAAACTTCAAACCTTTTTCGTACCTTAATACTTTTAGTCATCTAAATGTAATAAAGAGTCTAATTCAAGGTCTTAATACCAATAACGAAAAAGTTGTTCTATATATTTATCATTTTGACTTTCCTGACCTTAGGGAATTTAAAGCAAAATTTGAACATGATGTTAGTGTTTATGACTGTGTCGATATTTATTCTGCTTTCCCAGAGTATGCTACGGGGAAAAAAGTTAATCCATCAATAGTGGCACTTTTCCAAAAGATAGATGATTTTCTTAAAATTAAATTTAACCAAAGTGGTCTTAAATTAAAAGCTTGGGTCGATGATCAAGAAAAGTGGCTATGTGAAAATGTTGATTTAGTTTTTGCTAGCGCACCAGGAATCGTAACAAGACTTAACCAATGGCGCGAAGATGTACATTATTTACCGAATGCTGTTGATTTTGAGAAATTCGACCATAAAGTTAAAGATCCAGAACCTTTAGATATTAAAGATATTCCACATCCGCGAATTGGGTTTTCGGGTGCTATTGATAGTTATAAAAATAATATTTCTTTAATTGAAAAATGTGCGAAAACCTATCCCAACTATCATTTTATATTGATTGGGCCAAAGAAAGTTTCTGATCCTAACTTAGATTTAACTCAGCTAAAAAGTATGAAAAACGTCCATTTTTTAGGTGAAAAGCTATGGGAACAAACGCCTTCATATTTTGATCATTTTGATGCATATTTTATTCCTTATAATTTAAATGATTATACAATTGGTTGCCATCCAATAAAATATTTTGAAGGATTAGCAGCTGGACTTCCCACTTTAATCACGCTTTCATCTGTTAAAGAATTTGACCCGGATAATTATGTAACAGGTGATGATGAACAATTTATAAAGAATATTGAGTATGCAATAAATACTGATAATGCAGATAAAAGGGTTGTGCGCAAAGCGTTAGCAAAACAACATACATGGAGTAATAAGGTTGAAAAGCAACTCGCCTTAATAAGTGCTGATTTGCCTGAGAAAATTAACACAATATCGTGTCATTGACTTAGCATTAGGAATAGCCGTATTCTTAATTCATATGAAAAAAACTCCTAGTCCCTCAAAAGAAATGTTGAAGGACATAATTTTGACAGGAGTCGTAGCAGGACTAAGTTTTACATTACTACTACTTGCGATACTACCCTTTGTAGGAGGAAAACAATTTCGTAATATATTCCCAACATTTAATTCAGTAAGTGATGAAAGCGAAGCTGCAACGCCAAGTCCATTTACTGTAAGCGTGTCAAAAGACGGAAGCCAATATTCGTCTAACATATTAATTCCCGTAGGAGGGCAGTATTGGCTAAAAACTAATCCTCCATATACTGGTTATTTAGAAGCAAAATTAGTAGGCTCAAAAGGACCATCTAAATGGAATGCAACTAATTCTAGTGGAATAGCTAAGGTTACCAGTACGCAGCTCTCAGGAATAGTACCTGGTTCATATATGGCGTCATTCAGACCTTGGGTATCAAGTGGAACGAATCCTTATGCATGGTCTAATCAAGTTAATGTTTTTATAAAAAGTTCTGCTACTCAGCCGAAAGTTAGTGTTTCTAAAGATGGAATAACATACTCAAACGAAATAGAAATAAATGTAGGAGATCCATATTATTTAAAAATGGATCCTCCAGTATTTGGATATTATGAATCAAAGATGAAAGATAGTGCTATATGGAACAAATGGAACTTTGCTACCTCAAGTGGAATAGCAACTGCAACAAAAGAACAAATGGCAAAAGTTCCAGCTGGTACTTACATTGCATCATTTCGACCTTGGACTGGGGCAATATCAAATCCATATATAGCATCGAAAGAAGTGATTGTAGTAGTAAATTCCAGCACCAGCACAGCGCGAAAAAGTACTACATTAGCATGTACTGGTGCAGCACAACCAAATGTAAGCAAGATGTTAAATGTTGGGACATGGAATATTGGTGGAAATAATGGACAAAATAACGCTACTGGTGATGCACTGTTAGATGCAAAAGCCACAGCGGTAGGTCAGAAATTTAAAGAATTTAATTTAGATGTAATGATTGTACAAGAAGTACATCCATTTAGAGCCACTCCATTTTCAGAATCAATAACAAAGACGAATTTTAATAATAGAGTCAAAGCTGCTTCAGGTATGAATAATTTGTATTTCTATCCTGTATATCAAGAAGGTTCGAATCATTCATTGGTTACGATATCAAAATATCCAATAGAACAAAGTGGAAATAAGAGAATTGATGGAAGTAGAAATATTTCATATGCATTGATTAATTCACCAGCTGGTAAGGTGAAGGTCATTAATCTACATTTGCAAAGAAAAGATGACGGAGTTTGCCCCGGGATGAGCGATTCTATAAATAATATTCGTACAATGATTGCGCCAGGAGATGTTTATTTAGTAGGTGTGGACTTTAATGCAGAATTTGATTCAAGACGTGGTTTTTCTCCAGTTGAAAATTGTTTTTGTAACAGCGCAGAAGCATTTCCTGAGGTTTTTCCGATGTATTGTTTAACATCTATGTGCAAATATACTACAGGAACTTCAAGTGGAGGATCTGGTGATGTAATAGATTTTATTATCGCCGGAACATCAAAAACGAACGCTTCAGTGTAT
>JAUPVU010000101.1 GCA_030916925.1 Patescibacteria group bacterium | reverse complement strand
TGTCTATTCGCTAGCAAAAAGGGCAAGAAAGTATTTCTTAGGATTAACAACTATCACTCAAGATGTTGCAGATTTCTTAGGATCGGATTATGGAAAAGCTGTTTTAAACAACTCTTCAATCCAGATATTACTTAAACAACATCCGGCAGCTATAGATAAAGTTGCTGAAGTTTTTTACTTATCTGCTGGAGAAAGAAATTTCTTGCTTTCGGCTGGTGTTGGAGAAGGCTTATTCTTTGCTGGAACCAACCACGTCGCAATTCAATTTAAGGCATCAAAACAGGAACATTTATTAATTACTACAAATCCTCAAGAAGTCGCAAAAATCGAGGCTGAAAAAAACTTTAATGATTCCCTAAAAACCATAGACGAAAGAAACCAAACAAGTGCCCCAAAGCAAGTGGGCATTGCTAATAAATATCAAAATGATGAACAAATTGAACAGCAAACTCTTGCCGAAACTAGTAATGACGTTATCGACCCGTTCGATAAAATAAGTCCAGTTGCCTCAACACCCGAAACAGCACCAATAAGCCGTCCAGGAATTACTCCAATGCCTAATCCATATTCAGGAATTACTGGAGATGACAGCGAAAATTATAAATCTGGAACGATTATTCTAAACGAAAGAAATCCAAGACCTACTGCTTAAAATTAATATTTTCGCCTACTTTTAGACCTAACTTCTGAACTTGACCAGCATTTAATTCTAAAATAAACCTAGCAGGACTTGTTGGAATAATGGTATGACATAAAGCATCGATCGTTGAGTCACAAGGCTTTGCGTTTTCTTTTATAAAAACGACGTTACCTTCCTCACTTATCCAGATTATATCGAGGGGAATAACTGTATTTTTCATCCAAATTGGGTAAATGGAAGTGGAATCAAATATAAAAAGCATACCACTGGTTTTCTTCATATCTTTAACGTACATTAACCCTCTTTGCCTCTTATCTTCATCCTCAACAATCCAAATATCATAATTTTTCCCATTTATTGAAATTATTTTTATTGGAAGGCTGGATAAATACGTATCGTCAGGTTTTATTTTATTTATTTTAAAATAGGTCGTGGCTAAATAGAACACACACACAACTACCACGAGTGTACATGCAATGTAGATTACGTTCATTACTACTATAATACCTGATTTGAAACTTCTTGCGATTGGATAGAAACAATTCCCTTAAGTCCTCTGATTGCTTTTTCAATTTGTTCATATTTGAGGTTAGTATTTCCTGTAAGTAAATCTACATATATAAAGGAATGCTCTGGCCAAGTGTGTAAAACCAAACTGGACTCAGATAATATGTATACCAATGTTTCACCCTGAACTGGGTAGGCATAGTAGCATTTTTCAACAACGTTTAATTGTGCTTCCTTTGAAATAGTATCCGCTAATGAATATAGGGCTTCTTTAGAATATTCATAGTCAGGAGAGGTTGTTATTTTGATGACCGAATGATCAATTTTGATGTGTGTAGATACTTTTTCCATTATATTGTCCTTTGACTAGTGGTTCGGTAGAAGGAGTAACGTCACAAACATACAAATTACTTGAAGACCCAATACTTTCTGCTCCTTTATATACATTAAACCTGTCGAGTGAATATCTTATCATAAGCCCACTATCGGTTACAACCTTCTGGATTTTTATGAATTTCTCTCTAGAAAGCTCGCTATTACCGTAGCAAAAATATATTCGTGCGGCTTTGTTATGAAAATCAAGCGCTTGAATTGCTCTGGAAAGGAATATCTTTATTCCCTCTTCTGTATATGGTGGATCTGTAAAAACTACATCAAACTGACTTTTTAAATCCACGGGAAAATTATCTTTAACATCACCTTTTATGATTTTAATTGGTAAATTGAAACCAGCAGCATGCGTTTTTATAGAATTAATAACGAGATCGTCTATTTCAAAAACGCTAACCTGCTCTGCTTCATTAAGAATACTTACAGCAACCGAAGTATAATCATCATCACCAAGAAATAAAACACGTTTTCCAGACAGATCAAAATTCTTACTCATAAATAAGGCTCGTTTAGTAATAGTTTCGGAAGTAGCGGCGAACTGGTCGAACTCTCTTTTATCATGGACTTGAGATTGGTCCCGGATATCCTTAATCGTTTTGTAGAGCGCAATATTATTTAACTCATGTAAATTAATTTCCGCACGAGAGTCAGACAATGTCGCTAGAGTTTGCGCAACTTTTTTACCGTATTCACTTAACATTGATTGAGGAACGATTTTCTCAAACATTGGACTTAATTCTTTTTTGATTAACGTTAGGCTTTGTAATGAAACGCCAGTTGATTGGATTACTTCTTTATTAACCAAACTCCCTTGTTTAAAAAGGAGCACGAATAACTCGACAATCTGGGAAAAAGGAATCCCGGATTTCTTAGAAAATCCCAATAAATCAGCGTTTATAAGTGGTTTTGCCATTAGGCTATTATAACGGTGCTAAGCTTGTTTGTCATATCGGATAGTTAATACGTTATAATTAGGAAGCATGAATAACAAAAATAAACCACTATTCTTATTAATTGCATTAATAGCACTAGTATCCATTTTGATTGCTTGGGCGAACAGAGGAATCAAGGGAGATGTAACTAATCAACCCGTCGAAAATTCCGTAAATCAATTTAACTCAACTCCAACCTCGGATAAAAACGTTGGGGAAGTTTTAAAATCAAATCCTGAATTTTCTAAATTTGTTGAACTATTAGAATCACAAAATATGATGTCTGCTTTAGAGGGTCTTGGGCCGTTTACTGTTTTTGCTCCAACAAACCAGGCATTTGATAACGTGGATCCATTAGTTTGGGCAGAGCTTGAAAAAGATCAAGAGGATTTAGTTGCAGTAATCGGATATCACTTTTTACCACAAAATATACCAACAAGTGTAATTAACTCTTTACCTGAGCTATTAACTATTTCGAATAGAGAAATTCAGGTAACTAATAATTTAGGTGGAACTTCTTTGCTAAACGACGCAGAAATTGTAACTCCTAACCAACCAGCATCAAATGGCATTGTTCATGGAATCGATACTGTTCTAATTCCACCACAGGAAGGTGAAGCTGATTCCGACGAAACAGAACTGTAAAAACGGTCGTTACTTAAAAACTTATAGCGTCTACAATTCTTCCCCAAAAGCTTTGAAGGCTTTCAAGCTCTTGACCCGTTTCGGCATCATAGGTGATTAAGGTATCTATTCTCGTTTTGAAAAGGCCTAATACACTTTGGGCTTTTTCTGCAGTCAATTCATACGCGATTTTTCCATCTTTTTCGACTATCTCAACATTTGATACCTCAATCGAATCATCTGACTCTGACACTTTGCTTAATATTGCGTCTGGTAGATATTGGAGTGACTTTTCTCCACTATCAGTTAAAAGCAATATATCTCCAGTAGCATCGTCTATCGTTAATGGCAATCTTACTCTAACTTTTTTACCTCGATGCTCTAGTTCATAAGTTTCATCATCTTCACTTCTAATTAAAACGTCATCGTCCGTTTCAGATTCATCATCGTTTACAGAGTCATCGTCCATTTCTGATTCATCCTCTATTTCATTCTGGAGCTCATCTTCTAGACCATCATCATTATCATTTGTTCTTCCAATTACTCTCACGTAATTATGATTTTCATCATATTTAACTTTTGTAATACTCTGATCCTCATTTTTAATCATAAGTCTAAATTCTTCTCCATTTTTCGATTTGTACTTAATTTCGGATACCTTACCACCCTCCTCAGAAAATACTTTAGCTTGATACTCCTCTTCGGATTTACCGTTTTCATCTTTTGATTTATATTCTTCAATAACTTTGCCGTTTATTCCATAGGTTTTAGTTTCGATTTCCACTTTTCCATTATCTTCAACTTTTTTCTTTGTAACAGTGCGTGTTCCATCTTGATTTACTTTCGTACTTCGAGTCTCTTTTCGTTCATCATCTTTTTCATCCTCTTCGTTGTCATCAGCCTCATCCTTATCATCTTCCTCGTCTTCATCCTTATCATTTCGCTCATCTTCGTTTTCGTCCTCGTCATCGTCTTCCTCATCTTCTTCAGCCTCATCATCGTCACCCAGCACATAGCCAAAAAAATTAAACGCTAAGGCTTTTGCGGGAAACATTGACCTAAATAAAAGTGCAGGACTTAAAATAAGAGCGATTGAAATAACGACATAGAACAGTAGATTTTTAAATTTCATCATGTTTTTATACTATATGAACGGATTTCGATGTCAAATTTGTTTTAGGGTACTCAAAATATTATTTATTGTTGGAATATTCCGAATGTTTATAAGAGTAGCCTAGCGAGTAATGCTATAATCCGTATCATGGAAGCCGATAATTGGAATATAAAGGTTGAGAAGATAAAACAGAAAATAATTGACGCAGGAAAAATCGGATTACAACATTTTAGAAGCCATCCAATAAACGTAATTGAAAAAACGACTTTCTATGAAATCGTAACTGAGCAAGATATAGAAATGGAGGAACTTATCAAAGAAGAAATTTTAAAAAATTTCCCAGGTTCCTTTATATTAGCCGAAGAATCTCCGACCGAAGTTGAAGGAGATTTTTGGACAGTGGATCCACTCGATGGCACTAGCTATTATCAAAAAGGATTATCCGACTGGTCCGTTAACGTGGCTTATATAAAAAATAAAGAAGTCGTTTTGGCTATTACATACTGTCCCGTCGCAGATGAATTATTTTATTCCGAAAAAGGCAAAGGCGCTTATCTTAATGGAGAAAGAATTTATGTATCAGATACTTCTGATTTGAAAAATGCGTGCTTCTTTTTTGGATATAATTATCTTCGAAATTTTAACGACCCTAAATCAATTCAATTTAGATCAGGATTTCGTACCATCTGGAGTACCGGTTCAACCGCATTAGCCTTAGCAAATTTAGCAGCAGGAAGAGTTGATGTTGGAATTCAAATAAACCAATCTTTTTGGGATATAACTGGAATGCTTCATGTTACGGAAGCCGGAGGAAAATTTACTAATTGGAAAGATGGAACAGATTTCGAACATTCAGCTTCGCAAGTAAACAATTTCTGTGCAACAAATGGGAAGCTTCATGCTTTAGTCATGGATTCACTCGCGGAAAAATAACTCCCCACCTGGATGGCCGAACTGAAAGAAAAATTAAATGGTAAATATCCGATTACACGATTATAAGGTTTAATCCTTGTTATAAACTACTGTATCACCTTCATTGAGACCTGAAATAATCTCAACTCCTTTATAATTATTCAGCCCTATTTTTAATTCAGTCGATAGAATTCCATTATTACCATTCAATTTTACTACTGCAGAATCTGCGGTTACATTGTCCATTAAGTAAAGAGGTAAGTATAAAACATTTACTCTTTTATCAGCTAATATATTCATATCAGCATTCATCCCAACCCGAAGTTTTTCTGGCAGGTTATCTGCCTTTATCTCTGCTTTGTAATACGAGACTCCTTGAACAGTATCACCGGCTGGATTAATTGAGTAAACAACTCCGGCAAATACTTTATCTGGAAAAGCATCAAATATTATCTCTACTTCATCGCTAATATCTATGAAGGCAATATCCACTTCAGAGATATTCGTATAAAGAACCTGATTTGAAACGTCCTGCATTTCAATAGCCGGACGATTTGTCGAGGAAAGATCCCCTATGTTTACGTAAACCTTGCTGATTGTCCCATCAAAAGGGGCCGTAAGAGATGCCTTACGGCTATTTATTAGAGATTGATTATACTGTGCGGTTGATTTACTTATATTTTCGTCATAAATTCTTACCTGGCGGGAATACTCCTTCTCTCCCCCGACAGCATCCATATTACTGGCGTATTTTTCCTCAAATAAATCCTTTTCGAATTTTGCAATATCTCTATTATCTCTAGCAACCTGAGAACTTTGAGCCAATGATTCTACTTTCACTGTTGCTAAAATGTCGCCTTTCTTAACTACTTCTCCCTCAGTAACCATCACGTCAGTTACTTTTTCTGCTACTTCAAAATATAGATCCGCTTTATCACTTGATTCAACATAACCACTTGTCTCTACTATCAACTCCATATCTTGTCTTTGAACTGTGTAATATTCTGCTGGAATATCTTCTTTAAAACGAGAATACACAAAGACAACTATTACAATAACTACTAAAAATATTAATGTTTTTTTACTTATTAATTTCATCTTTTATCCATATAAATTTATTACTTAACTCTCTCATCTTTAACTATAAGACCGTCTTCCAACCATAAAATTCGGTCCGCATATTTTTTATCTTCAGGTTCATGGCTCACCATTATTATGGTTTGTCCCAGTTTTTTATTCAAACCTTTCAACAAATCGAGTATATTCTTTGACGCTTGTGTATCAAGATTGGCACAAGGCTCATCCGCAAATAAAACCTCGGGATTGTTTACTAAAGCCCTTGCAATTGCTACTCTTTGCTGCTCACCTCCCGAAAGCTCATTAGAATAGTGATCGAAACGGTGTTCCAAACCCACAAGTTTAAGCATTTCCATGGCGGTCTTTTTAAAATCTTTTTTGCCATTATTTGAACTGACCATTAAAGGTAGGTAAACATTCTCTAAAGCCGTCAATTCAGGCAATATCGCATACTCCTGAAAAATATACCCGAGCTTTTCTAGTCTAAAAATAGTTTTCTTTTTTTCGCTAAGGTCTTTAGTATTTTCATTTTTGATGAAAATCTCACCCGAAGTTGGAGTATCCAAAAGTCCCAACTGATGCAATAAAGTTGATTTTCCGGAGCCGCTTTTACCCATAATGATAAGGAAGTCGCCGCCAGAAACCTCAAAAGTAACCCCTTTTAGGGCATAAGTAAGAACCTTTGTCCCATATGTTCTTTTTAAATTATCTATTTTTATTATTGACATAAATTAGCCCCAAATTGAATCCAAAATTGTTTTATTTGTAATTTGTCTTGTGGGTAAAAATCCTGATATGAATCCCGCGATAGTCAAACTTACAGCACTTAAAACAAGTTCGGTTTGTACTATCTCTAAGTGCACATCCCCCACCGGAAATTCCAAAGGATGTACTTGAAAATAGGGAACTAATATTAGGTTAAGCGCCACCAATCCAATAACAATTCCGGATATTGCATAGAATAAAGCCTGAACAGTATACGAGATAATTATTATTTTTTTATCTATTCCTATTGCGCGCAAAATTCCAATCTGTTTCTTATTATTAAGTACATTTATATATATAACAATATAGATTGTAATACCTGCTACAAGTAGAGCGATTGCTGATAAAAGAGTCCTAATTAAAGTAAAGCTTTTTGAGAAGCTTTCCGTCATTCCCATATAATCTGTCCAAGGATAAATATCTTCTTTAATACCCATAGAGCTGAACTTTTCAAGGTAGTAGCTTTCAGCAACTCCATCCTCTGTTTTTACAATTATTTCATGAGCAGCGTTTGCAATCCCTAAGATGGACTCCATTTCATCGTTTGTAATAAACGCAGCTTTATCTGACTGAACAAATTTAGAATTAAAAATCCCTTTAACTTCGTATACCCTAGTCACCCCATTTTCAAAAGAAACTGTTACCTCCTCTCCAACGTTAATACCGCCCAAAGAATCTTTTTCAAATGAACCAGATTTACCTCCCGCAAGATCTTTTCCAATTACTATCTTATTCCGGTCATTTTCTTCAAGATAATTTCCATAAACTATCGACTTATTTATATTCGTAATTTTCTTTTCTTTATTTGGATCGATAGAAATGACTGAATATTGGCCCGACTTAACCTCCTGATTATTTTTGTTCCTATCAAAAGTAAAAAATCCTCCAATTTTGTAGTGTCTGGAACTACCTATAACACCTGGGACACCATTTACGGTTGTCATCACTCGGCTTGCGTTTGAAATCATTTTGTCTTCACTATCAGGTTCAATTACTATATTTGCATAAAGATTATCTACACCTTGTCTATTCATAGTGTTAACTAAACCTAATAAAATAGAGGAAAGAAACAAAAGATTGACGAAAGCTAGAACCATTACGGATATTGTTAGAATTGTCGTACCAATATTTCCTCGAACGATTGCTTTATAAGCGAGAAAAAGTGCTGTGTTCAATTTATCCATTTAATTCTTTTTTATAAAATTTAAGTAATTCTTGTACAATCGGAATTCTATTACCAATATTGTGAAGCATATTTTTTAAGAACTCTTTTCCTATAGGCGTTAACTCATATAATCTTTTTGAAGGACCTGCCTCGCTTTTCTTCCACACGGATTTGATAAATCCACTTTTTTCCATTCTCCTTAATGTTGTGTACATAGTACCCGACTTAATTATCATAGAGTTATTACTAATCTCACCAATTTTCTTAATCAGATCATAACCGTAGCTCGGTTTTTCGTAGATAAATTTCATTATTAATAATTGTAGGAGTCCCTGCTCGGGATAACTGATTTTATAAATCTTTTCTTTTTCGACTTTCATTCTATATAACATAGTTACATAGAGTTATAAAAAATACAATATGGAATTAAAATCTGAAAGATCACATGGAAATATAATCGGATACCAACAAGTAAGTGTCATCTTTTAAATTCGAAACATGATTAGCCAATCTCCTAGCTCGATCTTTCACAATTTCAAACGTATCTTCGTCAGAATGTCTCCACCCTAAATCGTTATAATTTGTTTCTATTTCCTTTATGACTTTTTGATTCTCATCTAAAGATTTTAACTTTCCTTCTATTATTGTAGGCCTTTTTTCTTCTGCTAAATCTTGTAATACTTCTACTTTTGTCATTAACTTTTTATTAATAATATCTGCTGTTTCCATGGCTCTAGTTAAAGTACTAGTATATATGATCTTAAATTTTACGTTTTTAAGTTCATCAGCAATTATATGGGCTTGTTGAATACCTATTTCACTTAAACCCGAATCACTGCGCTGGAATAATCCATTTGCTGAATCCAAACTTTCACCATGTCTTACGAAGTATATTTTCATAGAGTCATTTTAACATTGATGAAATAGCTAGATTTCATTACTAACTTGCTAAATAGATAGCTGTAGGAAGGGTAGCTGTTGGAATTCAAATAAACCAATCTTTTTGGGATATAACTGGAATGCTTCATGTTACGGAAGCCGGTGGTAAATTTACAAATTGGAAAAACGGAACAGATTTCGAACATTCAGCTTCACAAGTCAACAATTTCTGCGCGACAAATGGGAAGCTTCACTCCTTAGTTATTGGCGCAGTAGCGGGATAATATATATAAGCTCTCACTTCAGGGAGCCCCTTTTCAGCTGCAACCATCGCTCTCGTATTACCATCAATTGTTGAGTATACCCATTGATCCCCGCGTAAATACTTTTCTGAAGATAATACAATCGGAGGTAACCTTTCCATAACTTCTTCCGCGTTATAGTTTTCAAGTAAAGAGTCTATGAAAACCCTCCTTGTTTGACTACCACTTGCACCGCCGGTATATAAGGCAGCTACTTCAACGGATTCCAAACGAATAACTCCGCTATTTCTACTCATCAATCGTCGAAGATGAGATGAAGGAGAACTCCAGGTTCTGGTCCAGGCTTCATCTGGATAATCTTTGGCGGCTCGTTGGCACAGCGAAAATGTTAATTCTTCTGACTGATCATATAATTCCATCATTGCCTCATACCCGACTAAATCAAGAATTCCATCTGGCCAACTTTCTGGTGTTGGTAGCTGTTCGAATATCCTCTGAGATTCTTGTTGCATGAACTCTGCGTATGAAGGTGTTATTAATTCTGGGTTAATGGACATGCAGGAACTAGGAGTACTCATATATTTGAGTATACCAGTATACATGGTGGGCGGACATGGACTCGAACCATGAACCTCCAAGGTATAAGCTTGATGCTCTAACCAGTTGAGCTATCCGCCCGTTGAAGGATTGATAGAGTGATTTGCTTGAAGGTATACCTTTAGCTCAACTTAGACCAAGCACGAATATTTTAACACGAAGAAATGTCTAGTAGTATAAGGAAATCAAAAGGACGAAGAAAAATTGCCGCTCAATTTTCTACTCATCGATAGATGTTACGAAGCGAGTTTTCCCTTCTTTGCTCTGGATGGTAATGGCGCGGCTTTGCATAGAATCTAGGACTTGATTTATCCCAACATAGTTATCATATCTAGCTCCCGCCCAATCAGAAATATAATCCCAAGAAGTCGAACCGGGTTTTTTATAAATAGACGCAATCCCCAATTTTGGAAGATCGGTAATACTCTTTGAATAAATTGCATCGGATTTCAGATTTTGAATATTTCCTTCTGAAAATTCTTTCATCTGGTCTGAAAAAACTTTGGAGTTAGATATAATTAAGAATTTAGAATCATCCATTGAAGCAGTAATAATTGTGTATGCAGAATATTTATTCTTAGGATCTTCTTTATATTTATTGAAAGTCGCGAGCTTACCATTAACAAATTGCTCATCTTTATACTTAAGTACAATTCCCCACCTATCAAAATTATTATCAGGAAAAAGAAAAGCGAACTCCTTATCGAAGTAAACATCAAAATCATCATCTGAAATATCAAAGTCCTTCTTTATTTCTTCTAACATTTTGTCATGCCCTAAAATATTTTTAAGGAAATGCCTAAAGTCAAAAAGCTCTGCGAGCACATTTATATCAGCTCCTGCAAAATTGGCGTAGGCTACTGTTTCAAAATTACCTTCTTTTAAATCCATTTCTAAATCAATACTTCTTTCATCACCCACAATTTGTACTAGATTTAAGTCCTCAGTATTTAAGGCAGAATTAAGAGAGGGCTTCTTTATATCGTCCTTAACCGGAGTCATATATGAACGACCCATGAAGAAAAAGTAGTATGCACCTAGGGCTGCCGTTGCAGAAAATAATAAAAACAAGAAAATCGGTATTAGTATTTTTATTTTCTTGCGCGAAGAGAAATGATTGTCTTCGGCTTTATTGGTAATTAAATCAACATTAGAAGCAACCATTTGCTCAAAAATTGATTTAACCTGTGTTTTAGGAGTATCCTCAAGACCGTCTCGTTTATCTAAATACCCACAATTATGGCAGAACCCAGACTTTTTAAGGGCTTTACAACTAGGGCAATAATCGTGTACTCCAATTTCCATACCTGTATTCTTTATGAATAGGTGTTAAGTGTCAACCTTAGTAAGGTTAGTACCTAGATCTTCCGCCGCCACGTGAAAAACCTCCACGTCCACCGCTATCTCTTCGGCCTCCACCAAATCTGTTTCCGCCACCTCGATCAAAACTTGGTCTAGGTTCTGGTTCAACATAACCTTCTGGTTTTTCTAAGAGAGCTTTTCTTGAAAGAGAAATTTTTCCATTATCTAGCGACTTAACTTTTGTAGTTATTTTGTCACCTAAATTTACGTATTCACTAATATCATTTACAAAGTCGTAAGAATATTCAGAAACATGAAGTAAACCTTCTTGTTTTGGAGCAAGTTCTACAAAGGCTCCATAAGGTTCAATTCTTGTAACAACACCTTCGTATGTTTCGCCAACTTCTATTTCCATAGTCATTCGCTCAACCATATCTACAGCTGCTGCTAATTTCTCTGGATCATTAGACATTATTGATACAACTCCACCTTCTGGGACCTCTTCGACATCTACCTGCGCTCCGGTATCTTCCATGATTCCCCGAATTGTTGCTCCTCCACTTCCAATAATCATACCTATTTGATCTTTTGCGATCATGATTGTAACGATTCTTGGAACGGTCTTTCCTAACTCAGCTCTTGGTGCAGAAATAACAGCTTCCATTACATCTAAGACCTGCATTCTTGCTGTTCTAGAAACTTCAAATAATTTATCAAATAAACCAAGTGGTAAACCTTGAAGTTTTAATTCTAATTGAATTGCAGTCATACCCTCTCTTGTTCCTGTTAATTTGAAATCCATATAACCTGCAAAATCCTCAATCCCCATAATGTCAGTTAGTAATTTGTAGTCTTCTAATGATAAGTTTTCTTTATCCTTATCAACAAAAAGTCCAACCCCTATACCTGCGACATGTGATTTAATTGGAACTCCTGCATCCATTAATGCTAATGAAGATCCGCATGTTGAGGCCATTGAGGTAGAACCATTTGAGGATAGTATTTCGGAGACGACCCTAATAGTATAAGGAAAATCCTTTTCGTCTGGGAGAACGGCTATAAGAGCCTTCTCAGCCAACATACCATGACCAATCTCCCGTCTATTTGTATTTCCGACTCTTCCTACCTCGCCTGTAGAGTATGGGGGAAAATTATAATGATGCATGTAACCCTTTTTAGATTCACCATACATACTTTGAGTGTAGTGTTTTTCGCTTGCCGAGCTTAAAGTAACAATTGATAACGCTTGAGTTAATCCTCTGCTAAATATTCCCGAACCGTGAACCTGTGGTAATACATTCACCTCAGCAGAAAGCTCCCTTATTTGGTTATCTGGTCTTCCATCAATACGGCTATTTTTAACCATCACTACATTTCTAACCCATTCTTTTTGAACCTCGTTGATTATTATTCCAATTTGCTTCTCGGAAAATTTATCTTCATACTTTGGAGCGACTTCTTTTGCAATTCCATTTAAGGTTCTGTTCCATTCTCTGTCTTTATAAGTTAATCCATTTGCTAACATTTCATCGATTTTTGCAAACGTAACTCCCTTAAATTCAGCTATGGCTTCTTTACTTAGCCAATTTTTTTCGTAGTTTCTAGTTGGAACATTTAATTTGGAAATAAATTCATTAACTAAATCAAAAAGTGGCTTTACTTCTTCTCCCCCTTGTTTAATTGCAGCAACTACTTCTGCTTCTGGAATTATATGCGCATGAGCCTCTAAGGCTTGAACTTTACTTCCATTTTCTAAATAAGAAACAACTAAATCCATGGCGGAATCTTGTTGACCTTCTGATAAATCATATTTTGTTTCACCCTTAACTTTTGAAATTCGAAGCGGCAAAATAGGTCCTTTAAAAGGAATTCCACTTATTCCAAGTGCGGAGGTAACTCCTAGAAATCCTGCGAATAATGGATCATTAACTCCATCTATCGAAAGGACTGTTATAACTATTTGAGTATCATCTGCATAATCTTTTGGAAATAAAGGTCTAATTGCATGGTCAATTAAACGTCCATTTACGATGGCTCCATCATTTGGTCTGCCTTCTCTTCTTGTATATCTTGAACCACCTAATTTTCCACCAGCGTAAAATCTTTCTTCGTAGTCGATCTTTAGAGGTAAACCATCTGTTATTTCTACGGTAGGTTGTGACACAACCGTAACCAATACAGTAGTTTCACCAACAGTAGTTAATACTGCTGCATCTGCCTGCTCGGCTAATCTACCAACTTCTAACTTAATACTTTGACCCTTAAAAGAGCCCTCGTGCTTGATTATATTTTTATTCATTTATAATTTTTTTTGAGATTATGGATGGAAGATTCGTAATCGAGTATCTAACGAAAATATTAATCAGATATCCAACTACGAAATAATCCCCTGTCCCGTTATCCCTTAATCTTCAACTTTTCAACTAAACTAGTATAAACTGTATATTGTTTTGTCTTTAGGTAATTCAATAATTTTCTTCTTTTGCTAACTAATTGCAAAAGACCTCTTCTTGAATGGAAATCCTTCTTATGAACCTTTAAATGATCTGATAAGGAATTGATTCTTTCTGTTAGCAATGCAATTTGAACATCACATGACCCAGTGTCGGTCCCACCTCTTTGAAATTTCTTTATTACTTTGGTTTTTGTGTCTTTTTTAAGCGCCATAATTACTGCTATATATTAACAGAACGAATTTATATTATCAAACTGGTTATTTCTTGAGATTAGAGCTCTCTTGTGCCAATTGCTCTACGCTAACATCATCCCCCAACTCGGAGATAAAATGCTTTTGTAATCCATATAATAGCACGGTGGAGATCTGCGCACTTGGAGTATATTTCCAATCTGCGAATTTTCTTAAGACCAAGCTTATGATTGAATCAGATTCACTATACACATAATTGATGCTTCCATATTTTTTATTATTCTCATTTACATCTAAATTAATAATCTCGGCTGAATCAAAATCGGCTTTGTTTTTGTCGTAGAATGAGCCTAATCCTTGCAAATCTGCAATTCCAAGAGTAAAGATTAAATCGACAGCCTCTCCAATTTCTTCCATTACGATTTTAGCTTTATCGAAATTTCTATTGATCTCTTTTAGTTCTAGAACTAACTTTGTGTCTCCAACTTTTTCCCATCCAACTGCGCTAATGCCCGAATCGGAGTAATCTATGGTGATTTTGAGGCTTTTTGTTGCAAATGAATCTTTTATTTCAACAATGTCAAAAAAGCTTGGTTCAATCTCTGAGACATCACCTGTATATACCACGCTCGCTTTTTTCGAAAATTTCTCCGCTATAAAAAGTGCCATTGCAACTCCTGCATTAAACGACTGTTTATTAGGCGAAGTGCATATCGCAATGCCCTTTGCATCGGTTATTAGTTTTGATATTGTGTCTAAACTGTTAGTTTTCATAGTTTCTTCCATATTTTCTGTCGGCAGTAATTAAATTCATGTCGGCAGGAAATGTGAAATCCGGTAAATGTACCAAAGAAACGCCATCGTGTCAAGGAATAAGTTAAAACACTCTCCACATCATGCGATACGATATGAAATTCTTTTATGATAGGATTGTTGTATGGAAAGACAAACCCACTTAATTTTTCTACTGATATTGGCAGCTTTGTCGATTTCCGTTCTGATTTTTATCCAAACTACTCAAGAAGCCACAGATGTGGCACCAGAATTAATGGCTAAGTAAAATATCTTATTTATAAATTGGAATTAGCGCTAAAGAATTTTGACAGTATCATCAAGTTGGATATCGGGGAGTTCTGGCTTAAATAATAATCCGCATTCATCACCTTTACCAGCCGTCTCCTTTTCTCCCTTACCAATATGAATACTTCTAATTCGAGCTACATATAAAGGCGTATCCATATCTTCTCTAAAAATCCCAACCCTGTTATTTACTTTAAATCGACCAGCTTCAACAAGAGTTCCTGCAACGACCATCCCAGATTTTGGAAGAACAAATTTATCAATCACAATACCTTTACCTTTTATTTTTGCTTCTTCAATTTCTAAAACGCCTTCAAGTGCACCTTCAATCTCTTCAATTAATTTATAGATGATTTCATGCTCACGAATAATAACCTTGTTTGATTCTGCGATCTTCGCAATACTTCCAGGGGCAGAAACCTTGAAAGCTATAATAATAGCCCTTGCGGTTGAAGCAAGTAAAACATCAGACTCTTTTACGTCTCCGGTTCCTGCAAGAATTATTTCTGGCCTCGCGTCATCTACAATGACCTTTGCCAGGGATTGTTCGATTGCTTCTTGTGTACCAACTGTATCTGCTCTAATTATCAAATTTAATTTTCTATCTTTGGCGGTATCAACTTGCTGTACTTTTTCTGACGACTCTGCAGAAATTTCTGCTTGTTCTGGCGAATCTCCCTTTCGGTAAATAATATCTCCTACATGAGGCACGTCTGAAATTCCCATTAATTCGCCAGCCTCTCCGGTTAAAATTTCTTTAATGGATTTTTGATTCCAAGAGGACATTGATTTCACTTTTCCGGTAATTCCAGAAACAATAATTTCATCCCCTAATTTAAGAACCCCTTTTTTTACAACGACACTGACTAAAACTCCACGTCGATTATCTCTCTTAGACTCTATAATGATTGCTTCTAAACGATCGGAAGGATCTGACTTGTATTTTTCTTGTTCCATTTCGGCGGTTAGATTTATTACTTCTAACAATTGATCAAGATTTGTCTTTTGTGTTGCAGAAACATCAACCGCTACAATATCTCCGCCAAAGCCTTCTACCATAATTCCGTTTTCACCAAGTTGTTTCTTGACTCTCATTGGATCGGCGGTTGGTAAATCAATCTTATTTATGGCAACGATAATTGGAACATTAGCAGCCTTAGCATGCATAATCGCCTCTTTTGTTTGTGGTTTAACTCCGTCATTAGCCGCGACTACCAAAATTACAATATCCGCGGCGGCTCCTCCGCGTGACCGCATTTGAGTAAAAGCCTCGTGACCTGGGGTATCTATAAAAGTTATCTTTTTTCCGTTGGTTTCTATTGTATATGCTCCAATATGCTGAGTAATTCCACCTGATTCACCTTTAACAACATTAGAATTTCGAATCGCATCAAGAATTGAGGTCTTACCGTGGTCAACATGACCCATTATTGTTACTACTGGTGGTCGATATGTGTTTGGTGTCGCTACGACAGCCTTTTTCGCCTTTGGCATTTATTCCCCTCCTATACTAATTACACTCAACGATGTTGCGATTTATGCTGTTTCTTCTGGGCTTTCGGTCTTCTCCGCTTCTTCCGTAGGCTCTACTTCAGGTTCGGCTTCTACCTTTTGAGGAGCTTCACCATCGATATTTAATTTCCAACCTGTTAACTTTGCAGCTAATCTTACGTTTTGTCCGTTATTTCCAATAGCTAATGATAATTGATCTTCGGATACTTTAACTTTTGCTGATTTAGTTTCTTCGTCGATAATAACATCAATAACATGAGCTGGTTGAAGTGATGTTGCAATAAATTTATCAATACTTCGACTATGATTTACGATATCAATTTTTTCTCCATTTAATTCGTCGGTAACAGCTTGAACTCTAACTCCACGCTGTCCGATACAAGCACCTGAAGGATCAACCTTTTCGTCAGATGAAGATACTGCAATCTTTGTTCTTTCTCCTGCCTCTCTTGCAATACTTTCGATCTTTACCGTCCCCGACATCATCTCTGGAACCTCTTGTCTGAATAATTCTTCTATAAACTTTGGATCAGATCTTGAAAGGATAATATTTGACGCACCGGTTATCTCGTTCTTCTTAACATCTTTTATCAAGACTTTCATTTTTAAATTCATCGAATATCTCTCTGACGGGATCTGCTCTGACACAGGAAGTATTCCTTGAGTTTTACCAATATCCATAATTGCGGTCTCTTTATCAAGTCTAAAAATATAACCCATTACAATGGTGCCAATTAGTTTCTTATATTCGCTTGCGATAGATTCTTTTTCAGCCTCTCTTATTTTTTGTAAAATAACTTGTTTTGCCGTTTGTGAGGCTATTCGACCAAATCCGGGAGGCGTTACATCTTTTCCATCTAAAAGGATTTTTATCTCACCGCTCTCATCATCAATGCTAGCGACTAACTTTTCAGCTTCTTCTTCTGTAACTTCTACGTCTTTTTGATATGCAGCCACTAAGGCCTCTCTCAAGGTTTCTAAAACGTCATCTACGGATATGTTTCTTTCACTCGCAACCTGATTGATTGCTGCTGTAAATTCTGATATTGCCATATTTTTTTCAACTAGTACTAATAAAAAAGGTGAGCCAAAACCCACCCATTCCACAATTTTCTAACGCTTATAAGTTACCAGATATCAACATCTTTTGCAAAGGACAAATAAAGAAGTAAAATACTTACTAGATTTATGATCCCGCTTAAACTATTCCAAAAACTTAAGAATAAAGAGGAAAACTTAATATACGACCTAGAAAAGGATTTTAAAAACAATACTTTCAGACTCGCACTTAAGCTATATTCAGAAATCGGTAGCTCCATACTGTTATTAGTTGCTATCGGAATTTTAGGCATAATATATGGATTTCAGATATTTATTTTGATTTTATTGGTCTACCTTTTTCAGCTTGTTTTAATCGAAACAATAAAATACGTTTTTAATAGAGCAAGACCTAAAACTTACAAAAACGATTCAATCTTAGGATTTCGAATGACAAGTGGGTCGTTTCCATCTGGTCATACATCGAATGCTTTTACAATGGCGTTTTTGTTAGCCAATGTTTTCAAAACTGACATTTATACAACTTCGATGTTATTTATAATCGCCGGCGTCGTTGGTATTACTAGAATATTTTTAGGCAAGCATTTTTTAGTCGACGTTGTCGGAGGAGCAATCCTTGGACTCGTATTCTCTACAGTTGGACTAGCCCTCTATGTGGCAGGATACGGAATTCTCTTCCAATAAATTGATGTTAATAGATACACACATCCATCTCTCTGATGAAAAATACACCGATATAAACAGTGTCGTAAAGTTGGCAATCCAAAACTCCATAAAAAATATAATTACAATTGGG
>JAUPVU010000008.1 GCA_030916925.1 Patescibacteria group bacterium | reverse complement strand
CAGTACGTTAATGTATCTGTTACTCCTGTTCCAAGAGCTATTGTTCCTGCTACCGCTGGGATCGTTACTGTTACATCACTTCCTGCATCTGCTCCAGTTAAGGCAATTTCATTTCCGTTTGCTGTACTTCCTTCAAAGTACAATGTGTTTCCATCATTTCCTGCTGTCGCTGTAAACGCGGCCCCGGTTAATACATCTCCTACTGCTATTATGTCGCCGACTCCGCTTGCGATAGCTACATCTAAAGCTTCAAGAGATGCTGTTATGCTTTCTCCATCTACTAAATAATTATTTGCAGTATATAATCTGTTACCGATTGCAGCATCAATATCATCTATGACATTTTGTACAGTACTGCTACTACTATTATCAAATTCATCGAATATTCCAATCAATGCAGACCCGCTATCAGTATTGCTAGTCCCAATATCGTTTAGTCCAATGGCCCCAATATATAGGTCAGCTCCAACACCAGATAGAGTCAATCCCGTTGTACCATTTAAAGTCAGATTAGTGAAAGATGGGCTGTCTCCAGTTCCAAGTCCTAAAGAAGTTCTTGCTGTATTACCGTTTTCGGCAACCCAAGATACACCGTTACCAACTATAAAGTTTCCATCAGAAGGTGTTAGCCCACCCAAAGTAGTTAAATCTCCATCGTAACCTTGAACCGTAGTACCAACATCAGTGTCATCCAACAAAGTGGTCCCCCAAACTCTTGTATCTATAGCACGAGACTGAATAACATTGTTTACACCAGCAACCAAAACAGTATCAGTTGCTCCAACAGCAATGTTACCCAACGAAACATTTCCAGCAGAATCTATGACAAAATATGTTGTATCCCCTGCTCCATCATCTACTCTAAACGAATCACTCGCACTTGTATTTATAAAATAAGCTGGAGTATTTGTTGAAGACGAAACCTCTAAAACATCGTTGGCCGTATCAGGGCTTAACACGTTACCAGTTCTATCCCAATAATTTACACCTACCGAAGCTGCTGAAACCCAACTAAATCCGGCAGATCCGTCGTATGAAAGTATATTTCCACTTCCTGGCGCAGCACCAGTATTATTTAAATCAACTGCTAAAATAGTATTGTTTGTGATTTCGGTAGTATCAATTGATTGCCCAAGCAACGAAACCTCACCACTTGCATTAGGAAAAGTAACAGTATTATTTGAAGTAGGATCGGTAAATACAAAGCTAGTTAAATTGCTATCGATTGTAGAACCTTCAAATCCCACTCCCATACCAGAAAAAACCAGCTGGTCTGAGGTGTTGTAAATTAAGCTTCCGGTCTCTGTCCCACCATCAGATTTAAATATTAGCGTAGTCGCTCCGGCCTTATCATCCCCAAAATATATAATGTTGTTA
Organism: Patescibacteria group bacterium; assembly: GCA_030916925.1. Taxonomy (GTDB): domain Bacteria; phylum Patescibacteriota; class WWE3; order 2-01-FULL-39-13; family 2-01-FULL-39-13; genus JAUPVU01. Next base: position 7,174 of record JAUPVU010000008.1, on the reverse strand, counting down.
TCTTCATCTACGCCAAAAGGTGCATCAGCAGGAGTCATACCACCTACTGCTAAATCTAAAATATTATAATCGGTTGGATATAGTACACCCGCCGTTACCGACCAAACGTTTGTGGTAGCACCCTGAATCGCGGAATCAAATTCTTCAAGAATAACCTGAAGAGTTGAATCGGTTGGGGCGACATTTAACATGTTGCCTGTATAAACTCTTATTAGTTGCCCACCAGACTGGACATAAGATGTGTCATCGTCAAATGAAACTCCTCCGATACTAATTCCCCCGCCAGAGGGTATGTTAATCTGCGTGACTGTGTCAATCACTGACTCTATGTCAAACGTCAGTATATTGCTACCACCGGAACTAACTGCTATGTCATTACCAGAGACAAAGTCTACTGACATACCCGTTGCTATTACATCCTGCTCGCTACCATTAATAGAAGTTATCCAAGTATATTCGTCTGGAACAAGGGAAGAAATAATTATGCCATCTCCGTCTTCCTCGAATGTAATTCCACCAGCAGAGCGAATCGTTAATTGAGAATCATTTGAATCAGCTGAAATTTCAATCTCGTCAAAAGCAAATACTTTGAATATATCCTGGGCACTTCCCAAATCTGTATTTGTGACAATTACTTCTTGCTCACCAACAATTGCTATGCCCTGCCCAGCGGTAATGTTGTAAACCAAATTTGATGCTTGAATCTGTCCATCATCGATATATAAATTTGCGCCATTTAAAAATACGTCATCATTAAACTCAACTATGTTATCGAACTGTGATGGAATGGTAATTTTCAACTCAGGATTAACGTTAGTTGGATCATATACTAGTTGATCGTTATTATTACCTTCGCTTTGTCTTGCAAATTGATTTTCCTCATAATCATTTAGCCACGCCCTAACGGTCTGTCCTACTGGTGAGTTTTCTATTGTGCCTGCATACTGATAACCTACACCAACTAGCAGAAGCAATACGACTGCGATAAACACCGCTCGATTCCTATACTTTGAGTGATTTAGGCGGATTAAATTGTCATCTTTATTCAAATAGGAGTTTATTGCCAACTTTGGTTTAGAGAAGAACCCAAGTGGATAAAACCGTTTCGAATTAGACTCTTTTGATACCTCATCTTTACCTGCCAAGGTGGATGATGCAACATATGCGACATTCGATGTCAAAGATCGTGGGGTGTTTTTTCCTCTACTCAGTTCACTCTGTGGTTCACTTTCATCTCTTTGTTGAATATAAAAATCAACAATTTGTGGAATCTTGAAATTTTTCTGATCCTGCATCTGCTGTATTTCAAGCAATCTCTCTAAAGCGTACTCGGGGATATATGGAACAATCTTGCCATCGATATGTTTTCTTATTTGATGTGGAAGTAAACCGGTCTTGATTAAATATCTAATTCTGTTCTTAGGATCTCCATAGCCAAACTTGACACCTGCTGACACAGCTTTTTGGATTAATTCATCCGTTGCTATTAAATTATGACTTTCTGTATTTTTTCTCTCGAGCATGGCAGGATTTTCAGATATATCTTTACGAGAAATTCTAATATTTATATTATAGGAACGCAATAATCAACTCGTTCTTTTCTCGTTTTTTGGACACATAAAGACTACTGTCTTTTAGTTCTTTCCCGCGAGACAACCTTTTCTAACAGCCTATAATTGCATCATCTTTTTACTCTTTTGCTCGCGAGAAGTTTTTAGAGAGGATATTTTGTACACTTTTCATTTTTCCTTTAAATTTTCAGCTTAAATATAAAATGCTATGATATTTATTAATGAAAGATAAACCTAAATTAAAAGTAAAAGTAATAGAGGCAAAGAAAACTCTTTTTTATGGTAAAGCTTATTCAATTTCTTCCACGAACGATAGAGGACCATTTGACATACTGCCAGGACATTCGAGTTTTATTACACTCATAGATAAATACATATCAATCGTGCAAGAAGATGGAGAAACTTTAAACTTCGACTTAACAAACGGCGTATTAAGGAATAAAAAAAATTACGTGAAAGTATATCTTGGGACTAATGATGTGGAAATCGTCTAGCAAGCCACCTAGTAGCCTCACAGACCACCTTTAATTGGTAATATCTATACCACCAATATACAAAAATTTGTCAGGATCTGAGTTGTCATACTTACCAGACAAAATCGCATCAACATCTTTTATAGTTTGAGGTAATGGAACGCTTATTCCTGGTAATCCTGTTTGACCCTCGACGACTTTAAAACTTTGAGTCATATAGTTTTTAAGAATTTCACCTCTTCTGTAGGTGGTTTGATCTTCTAAAGAAAGTTCCGCGACTCCAATTAAGTTAACCAACCTTTCGATTTGCAATGATTTTTGGAGCAAATTTTTCGCCTGAATAGCTGTGTCATAGTGAAACTGACCAACTATGTCAGCGCCCAGAGATGAGGAATTTGACTCAAGTAATTCAATAGCAGGCATTCTTCCTTGTTGATAAACTCCACGCGAAAGCACTATTGTTGCATCTAAATAGGGGAATATCGATCGGACCGCATAGTCAGTTAAATCATCGGAAGGAACAAAGATTGCCTCAACCGATGTGATACTTGATGACGTATTAGACATTAATCTTTGGTGAAGGATTCCCATTTCTGATGTCAATGTGGGTTGATAACCACCTTCTGATGGAAGACTACTAGTTAAAATCGACAACTCGTTCCCAGCCTGGGCATAACGATACATATTATCGATAAAAAATAGGACATCTTTTTGCTTCACATCTCTAAAATAAGAAGCCAGCGTGGCTCCTGCTAAGGCCGTCCTAAACCTAACAGCAGGATTCTCTCCCATTTGTCCTAGTATTAGTGCAACACTATTCATAACTTTTGCTTCGTTCAAATTTTCTATTAATTCGTGAGCCTCCCTTGATCTTTCTCCAACCGCTGCAAAAACCGATAAAAAATTACTCGACTTAGACGATATAACAATGTTATTAATTAATTCGGTCAATAAAACGGTTTTTCCTACTCCAGCTCCTCCAAACAAACCTAGTTTGCCACCTTTCAACATCGGCGAAAAAAAGTCGATAGCTTTTATACCAGTCTCAATAATTTCTTTTGCGGGTATAACTTCATCATAAGTAGATTCAACTTCACCAAAAATCTCTTTTTTATCACCAGATTTTAGTTCGCCTAAACCATCTTGGACGTCACCAAAAACATCGAAAACACGGCCTAACACATAATCTCCAACAGGAATTTCTAACGATTTGCCAGTATTGTATACTTCAACATTTCTTTTTAGCGATGATGTACGTGAAAAACAAATGCATTGAAAAACGTTTTCAGTTAAACCGGCAACAACTTCCATCATCATCTCCGGTTTGTCTTGTGTAACTAGTACATCATGTATAGCTGGCTTTTCTCCATATACTTCGACATGTACTATTTGTCCTGTTATGTCAGTTATTCGGCCTGTTAGTTTCATATAAATTCTCCCCACAATGACATACCAGACATCCTTTCGATTTGTTTATTATTCGCATAGGATTTATCTAGCATAACTTTTTGTATGCCTAATTTTTTTACGGTGTCTTTTGCATTTCGGCTCGCCGACTCCATAGCGTTAATACGTGAACCAAGTCTTGCTAACTCAGATTCAGCCAAGGCTTGTTTTAATAAGACTCCCATTATTTGTACTTCAAAAAAATTCATTACAGCTTCAATCGAAGGCTCAAAGATATAATCATCCGTCGAAGTCAGATTAATAGCATTTTCATTGACGGTATTTCCTGTTATATCGGTAACAGTTTTGACCTGTGTTAAAAGATTCACAAATTTACCATAATGTACGTCAATTTTCTGATAGCTAAGGAGATAATCCCTTAAAGAATCATAGTTAATTTTATCTTTAAGCGATTTTAATTCAAAATACTTGTAGCCAGTCAGCCCTCTACCGTCCACGAGCTGTTTACCGACTATACCTATGACTAGTACTTCGCTATCTGTTGATTCCTTAGTATGTTTATAAAAATCATCAAATACCTCAAAACCAATGTTTCCAGAGAATTTTTGATCAGGAGAGATAAGTACTATAATAGATTTTCCATTCTTATTAAGCGTAGAAAATCTTGTAAGAGAACTTTCATCAATTGTCGGTTGATTTGCACCATTTAAACTTGAAACTCTTTTAAAATATAAGATTTTACTTTCATTGAAGATTGAATATAGCTCATCTAGAAATTTTCTATTATGAAATACTCCAGTTCTAATTCGTTGCATTTTCATAACAGCAATCTCTTCGTAGGCCGAAAATAACTGAGACATAAATTTAATCATTCCTATTTCTTCTTGTAATTTTGTTGATGTACTTAGCATAATTCCATTAACTCCGTTTTATACTTATCTAAACTATCCATAAAAGCCTCATAGGTTTGACTCTTTTCTAATATGTTATCTATCATAAGCTTAACCTTTTCATCTTTATAACTCTGATATAGGTTTTTCTTTTTCTCTCTTATCTCAGATAAATTTTCAGATGTCATGAATGCTCCAGACATAATTAAGCCTAGAAATACAAGTTGCATATTTAAAGGCAAAGCCCTTTGATATGACTGTTCAAAAAATGCAAAAACCTGATCGCCTTTCTTTAATAATTCTTTAATTTCCTCGGTCAGCTCGGCTCCTAAGTGTTTAAAATTAGAGGAACTCTCATATTTAGTCATAAGCGCCATGACTTCACGAGTTAGTTGACGTGAAATTTGCGACTGCGTTTGTTTTCCAACCCTTGTTACAGAAAGAAATAAATCAATAGCAGGTCTTCTTCCTTTATTAAAAATAGCAGCATCAAAGTGAAGATGACCATCGGTAATACTGATTAAATTTGAAACTATATAGTCACTTAATAATCCATTTATTGTTTCGGCTAGAGCAATTGCGGTTATAGACGCTTCTTTTATCTTGGATTTATCGTTTTTAAAGTTACCAGCACGCTCTAACAACCTTGCGTGTTTATAAAATACATCGCCAGGATATGAATCTCTTCCAGGGAATTTTTTAGCTATTAATGAAATTTCACGATAATATTTAGCATGTGTTGTTAAATCGTCAAATAGAATAACAACATCTCTCCCATTATCTCTAAAGTATTCTGCGATGGTCATCGCAGAATATGGCGTCAAATCTATCAAACTAGGAGAATCATCAGGGCTTGTGGAAACAATTACAACACTATCCATTAAATTGATGCTTTCTAGATACTCTTTTAGCTTCTTAGTAAAAGATTTGTCCTTAGCAATCAAAGCATAAACAACGATTGACCCTTCGAGTATCTGGGATTTAACTAGGGTCAGTGTCGTACTCGTTTTGCCTGTTTTTCTATCGCCAACAACAAGTTCTCTTTGCCCTTTACCTAAAGGAATCACGCTATCAATTACGGCAATTCCAGTAACAAACTGTCGTTTAATTCGCGTCCTAGACATCAACACTGGAGGTTGAATATCAATTGGCTTCTCTTCCCCCTCATTCTTAAATGAGTCATAGGTGAAACGAGGAACTCCTAACGGGCTTATTACTTTACCAAGTAAGCCATCTGAAATTGTTAATCCTAATAATTTGCCCCCTTTTGTAACCCTGGTACCGTATTTAGGTGGAACTTTAGAATAAGAAACAATCTCTACTGAATTTTTTCTGATTGCAGAAACATGTCCAATATCATCATTCTCAAAGATTACTACCTCGTCAACTTCAACGGTAGGTAATCCAGAGACCCTAACAATAGGGTGATTAACAAATTCAATAACCCCATATTCTTTAGATTTTGATAGATTTTCTTTAAAACTCATTATCTAAATCAAATAAATTAAAAATAGACTTATCAACATGTTTTCCTTCATATTCAAGCACGCTGCCGCCTAAAATTTCTGGATCCACAATAATATCTAATACAACATTTCGCAATTTGGTGGAAATAAGATCTGCTAGTTTTCGTTCAAAAGCGATGTTTGGCGTAAAAGCAATTGTTAATCTAACCACACTCAAATTACTGAGATATTCAGAAACAAATTGTGCTTGCGCACTTATATTCGAAGTCGCGTTCAACTCCGGATTATTTTTAACGATATTGTCAAATAAGTTTTTTTCTTGCGCTGTAAAAATTTCTAAACTTTCGTTACCTTCTTCTATAAATTTTTGCTCTCGAAGTTTGTCTAATTTAATAGACAAATCTACTTTATTCTTGTTTATAATGACGATGTTTTCTTTCGATTTCATTTAGATTTATTCGGTGCTGGCTTCTACTTCTTTTAAAGCCAATTCAACTGTCTCCACAACGATTTTCTTATGAATATCTAAAGGTAAATTTACGTAAAATTTTTCTTTCGAAATTCGTTTAATTGCTTCTGACAATTTTTCTGAATACTCTTGCTCCTTTTTTGATTTAAAGATATCTATTTCGCTTTTTGCTTTGTTAAATTCCTCTCCGAGCTTTGTTTCTAGTGTCTCTTGCGTCTCAATGGCTTTATTTGAAATTTTCTCAAGATCTAGTTGGCCTTTTTCCTTCATTTCTTCAATCATTTTTTCAGAATTAGCTAGATAGTCTGTTTGCCATTCTTTATAAAAATCTGCGTTTTGAGTCTTTATATGAGATAAAATCGCTTCAAAATTATTGGTGATTTCTCCTTTTAAATTCTCACTTATAAATTCGGATTTTTGCAGTATCTCAACCGCTTTTTTGTTAGCTTCTTCGATAATTTGCTGAGATTTATTGGTTAAATCTGCATACTTTTGTTTAACTTTTTTCTCGATGCGGTATAAATAAAAAGCGTAGAAAAAAATAACAATCAATAAGAAAAAATTAAGAAGTATTAAAATATATTGTAAGTCTAAAGTTACCATAGGCAGTTACTGAAATTATACACAATAATTAGAGGGCAAACACCAAATAAGCTAAGCCAATTCCAAGAAGTGTAACAACCAACGTGATTGTAAGATTGATAATCACGCTAAAAATTATCATTTTATTTGCCAGTGGATTCCTTCCTATCGAAGCTAAACCTTGCTGAGCAATCTTTTTAATATTAAGTACAAGAAATACTAGGGCAGCGAGAGCAATCAATCCTCCTAGAATATATCTAGGTAGGCTATAAGAAGTATTTCCACCAGAAGCTCGTTCAAAAATAGGTTTAATAAT
>JAUPVU010000100.1 GCA_030916925.1 Patescibacteria group bacterium | reverse complement strand
TCTTATAAGGAAAGTCTTTTGAGACCATTGGATTTGTGATTTCCTTCGCAACTGATTGCTTTTCGACTTGTTTCTCCTTAACTTCTTCCATAATCGCTTTAGACTTATCCACCTTAGCCGGCTTCTTATCCACAATATTTTCTACTACAACGGTATGGGATTTTTCCTCTGACTTCTTCTTTGGGATTTCTAACGTCATTTCTTTCTCTGATCTCTTTTGCTCATTCTCGGGTAGCAATTCCACTAGAGCAATTTCTAAAGGAAGTGTTGGGATAATAGCATCTCTAAAACCTTTTGGAACATCCATAAATACTTTTAAAGTATCCTTAATCTCTGCCGCACTTGAGGAAGTAATAATTTCCTTTGTCACAGCCATATATCCAAACGAGTCAATATTAATAACTCCAACTTTTAGAAGTAAAAGCTTTCGCAAATAATCCACAAAACCTAAAGTCCAATTTTCAATATTAATCCCCGATTCATATAATTCTTGAATATATTTTAGTGAACCCCCTAAGTCTTTATCTAAAATTAGTTCGTAGAATTTTAAAAATGACTCACTGTTGTCTGTGATTAAGGTCTCAAGGGAGTTTCCACTATTAACATACTGCTCAAAATAGGTTTCGGCTTCGCGAAAGGCACCTTTTGCCATTTTTGCAATTTGCTCATAAACATCGTCGGCAATATCCAGTCCTTTATCCACCGCAATAAATTTAAGTTTATTAACAATATTAGTAGTCGCAGGAATTTTGAACTGAATTTGTATACACCTTGATTTTATTGTATCTAGGACTTTTTCTGGATTAGTCGTACACAATATAAAATAAGCATGGGATGGAGGTTCTTCTAAAGTCTTAAGCAAGGCATTCGAGGCCTCAGTTGTTAACATATGAACCTCATCGATTATGTAGACCTTACGCTTAGAAGTTGTTGGGGATAAGTGGACATTATCTCTAAGGACTCTGATATCATCGATTCCCCTATTTGACGCGGCATCGATTTCGATAAGATCAAGGTGATTGCCTTTCTTTACGGCCAAGCAACTTTTACATTTACCACAGGGCTCAAAATATAAATTAGGATATTTTTCTGAAGGCTTCTCTATTTTTTGCGGCTTTTCGCACATAAGTGCCATCGCAAGTAATCTTGCCGTTGTGGTTTTACCAATTCCCCTTCCGCCTGTAAAAAAGTAGGCATGTGCAACTTTTTCTTTAGCTAGTGACGCTGTAAGAATAGAAACAATATGATCAGCACCAATTAGCTCACTGAATTTTTGTGGACGATATTCAGAATAAAACACTGACTAATTATTAGCACTTATAACGAGCCGGGGTAAGTGACTAATTTTTACTCAAGAACTTATTTAGGGCTGGAATAATAGTGGTGTCGACTAAAAAATTAACTTTTTTTGAATCGTCAGAATTAAATCTTTCTAAAACATACCTAGATGGATCTCGGCCTGCCTTTTGAACACTCATTGGTATCGATAAATCTCTGACTCCAATTCTTAAATGCCAGAACTGATCTGTCCCAAGCACTTCAGCAATGCTGTTTACTCCATTATGAATTCTTGTTCCCTTGGCGAATAAGAATTTATATTCACCTACAAACAAATCTAGCTCATCATAAGCTACAATCATATCTTCTGACTTTAAATTAAAATAATCTAAAAAAGTTTTTACCCACTTACCCGTTTCATTCATAAAACAAGTCGGTTTAACCATATAAAATTCATCATCTACCTTTACATAATCACAATTAGATTTTTTGTGATGCTCCCATGCGTGAAAACTATAAGAATGTTCTTTAAATTGATTTAGGAGTTCCTTTCCTGCGTTATGACGAGTTTGGCTATATTCAGGTTCTGGATTACCAAGTCCGATAATTACTTTCATCTTTATATTATACCTATAATATGGATGCATTGGGCAACTCGTATTGGCGATTTCACAATATGTTTGCATACATTGCCCTTACTTATCTCTTCCCATATGCTGATATAATTTACACATGGATGAAACCGTAAAATACAACTCAAGAATCAACGTTCATTTTGTAGACGATAAGATTATTAAGAATTTAAACAAAAAACATCGAGGAAAAGACTACGAAACCGACGTTTTATCCTTTCATATGGATGAAAGTATGCCAGATGGAGAATTCTATATAGGGGATATAATAGTTAACATTGACCAGGCCAAACGCCAAATGGTCGAATATGGAAATGATGATGTACGAAAAGAATTAGCTCAACTAGTCGAGCATGGCGTACTCCACTTACTTGGAATTCACCACGATAACGACGATCACTAAAGCGAATTATTTAATTCTGGAATTTGGAAATCTTAGGAAATCTTAGGAAATCTTATTTAAGAGAGTCTTTTATTATCTGAGAGACGAGTTTTCCATCCGCCTTGCCCTTTAATTCAACCATTGCAGCTTTCATTACAGTTGAGAAATCGGCATTTGCATTCGATGCGATTATATTTTCGACTGCTTTCTTGATTTCTTCTTCTCCCATTTGAGTTGGTAAGTATTTTGAAATAACTCCCATTTCGTCAGTTTCTTCTTTGGCTAACTCTGGTCTTCCTGCTGAAGCATATATATCGGCTGCCTCTTTTCGCTTTTTCATCTCTTTACTTATTACACTCATGACATCGGCTTCGGTTAATACCTTACCCTCTCCACGTAACTGGATTTCTTTATT
>JAUPVU010000099.1 GCA_030916925.1 Patescibacteria group bacterium | reverse complement strand
TTATTATTGGGAATATTAAAGGGATGACTAGTACTATTTTTGATCATTTATTTTGTGTTATCACTAGTAGTTATAAAACAAATTAATATGATGACTACAACAATAAAAAGTAAAAACGATTACTTTATCGTTTTTCTAGGCTATTTACATACCCTCATCGTAGCTTTAATGCTTTTGTTTACAATAAGGTTTTTATAAAAACACATGTCATTTGAATTAAAGGTTCAAACCATACAACCGAATATATCGGAGGTTAAGGGTAGCACTTCAATTGCTCATGATTTTCCCAAACCAAATGAAAGCATACTCTCGAAAAGAGGGAGATTATTTATAGTCGTCTCCGTAATAGATGCGCAGGATTTTGATCTTTCTTCACTCTTCAAAATATTTTCTGAACATATTCATGAAGAATATTATAAAAACACAGACAGTTCTCCTCTTAAAAGTTTAGAGTTTGCAGTTAAATCTGGGATAGATTTTCTATCTTCCTTAAAATCTGCAGATGATAAAAAATTTCTAATTGATAAAAACCATATCCCAAATATATCTCTATCAGCTGCGATTGTTTGGAATAGTATTTTATATACCGCTAACATCGGACCCGTCGCAAATTATGTTGTCAGAGGTTCTGGCACACGAGATTTAAACGACGAAGACATTCAAAACACTTGGGATATTTATAGCAACTCAATTATTTTAGAAAGTGAAGACGTAATTATAATTGGTACTTCCAAGTTTGCGTCAGAATATAAAGCAAAAAACATATTAGAAAATCTTTCAGGGCTTTCTACAAAACTTTTAACAGATCCAAATGCAATCGAAATCGCAGCACTTCTCATCAAAATAATACAACCACCGGTAATTAATAATAAACGTGACAGAAGTATGGCAAAACCACTAATTACTTCTGTTTTTTCGGCTTTTTCTAATTTGAAAAATAAACTAAGCCCAGAAGGCAGTTTATCCGAGGAATTCAAACCTTTTCAAAATAAGAAATCGGCTCCGATTTCTAGCATAACTGGACTAACAGATTCTCAAGAAATTAAGAAACCTACCTCAAGACCAAGGCGAATTAGGAAAGTTAATAATAACAATAAACTAAAATCCGGAATCGGAATCCTCGTTATCATCATGGCTGTTGTCCTTGGTATAACTTTTTACAACAAAACGCTAGCTAATCGACTAAGCAGAGATCCTAATGATCAAGCTATTAGTGTTATTCCCAGGAACGATGCTGAGACCTCAGAAGAACTTGATAATGTTGCAAAAGATGTTCCAGCAATATATATATTTAACGAAAAGAAAAACTACGCTAATTTAGAAATTTCATCATTCGCAATTTATGAAAAAGAAAACCTAGTAATTTACTCTCGTGCTGATAAAGGAATTTACTATTTCGACAAGAAAAATAATTCACTTAAAAAAATAATAGATGAAGTTGACAGTCTCGAACAACTTAAATGCTATGTACGATTTTGTATCTTCCAAGGGAATAATATTGTAAGTCTGGTAAATCCAAGTACTCCCGAAAAAGTTGATAAATATCCAGTGGAATCCAAATATAGGATTTTTGACATCGATTATTTTTCTGACCGAATATATCTTTTGACTTCAGATAATATTGTTTCATTTAAGATAGGAGAATCTAATCCTCAAATTACAGAATGGCTAAAAACTTCTGAAAAGATTCAAAATCCTAAATCTATGACTATTGATTCAAATGTATATGTAATAGATCAATTAGTTGTAAGCAAATATTTAAACGGCGTTAAACAAGTTTTTAATTTAACACCAGAAGCCGGTAAGAATCCTTCTAAAATATTCGCTGACACTAAATATATATATGTATTTGATCAAGTGGATACTACACTTAGGATGTTTTCAAAAAACGGCGCATCATACAAAAATATACCTTTAGACAATTTTAGCTTTAGTGACGAGATTAATATTCAATCAATCCAAGCTATCCAAGAAACCTCTGTAAACCAGCCCAATTTTTTTGTACAAAGTGATAATATGATCTATTATTTATCCACAATAACACTATGAAAACATATTTGATAAATAAAAAAGCATATAGGGACTATGAAATTGCTGATAAATATACAGCAGGCATTAAATTATCTGGACATGAGGTTAAATCAATTGTGGAAGGAAAAGGTAACCTAAAAGGATCCTACGTAAAAATTATAAAAGAAATACCACTTTTGATTGGTTTCGATTTGCCAAAGTATTCAAAATCTGGAGAAGTTTTTGGCTTTGATTCCAAACGTGACAGGGAGCTACTTTTAAATAAGAATGAAATTGATAAGATTTCTAGAGATATTAATCAAAAAGGATATACAGCATTTCCTCTTAAAATTATTTCTGAAAAAAATCTGATGAAACTGACAATTGGTGTTGGCCGCGGTAAAAAGAAAGCTAGTATGAAGCAGGATTTAATAGCAAAACAACAAGATTTAGAAACAAAAAGACTTCAAAAAGAAAGAAATTCTTATTCGAATACTCAACGATAAGTTATCAATTCTATTGGGATTGACGGTTATTCCAGCTTTAAGGTAGGATTCATGTATATGAAAAAACCTGTCCACTCTCAAGAAGAAGTTCTTAAGACTATTATTTTAACCGGAATAATAGCTGGATTAACTTTTACTTTATTAGTTATAGCGACAATACCTTTTATTGGCGGAAAAAATTCTAGATTATTTTTTCCTACTTTTAAGGCAATAAGTGACCCGTCAAATGCGGCTACTGCACGTTTAGCATGCACTTCGTGGGAAAATGTCAAAATAAATAATTGCACTTTAGCTGAATGGAATAAAGGCGAAATGGCAAATACGGTCTGTAATATAATAAAGCCTCTTCGAGTTTCTGCATCATTGAACAGCGAAGGTGCAAATCAATACCGTTATAAGTTAGTCCCATTAGCAAGTGACTGCGTCAAAGAAAACCTGACCGCTCAACCCTGGATGTCTTTTAGATCACCTAGAAATATGTCGGTATCCGTACCACAGCAGGCAACTGGCCAATTTGTATCAGGAGCCAAATTGTGCGTACAGTATAGAAGGAATGCAACAACGGCTACATCCGCGATGAGCCCAATTTGCGAAGCCTCTATAAGATTCAAAGCTAGCCAGCCAAATACATACGAAATGATGCCCTTTTAATCTTGCGAAATGACGCATAAAGTGGTATAATCAGTGCTGTTTGGGGATGTACAGGATTTGACTTTTAGCACATTTTTAATTAAAACAAGCAGACTTGTTCTAAGTCTTTAATCTGGAACAAAACAATAAACGTCAAACAAAACGTTAACGCTAATATGGTATACGCTTATGCGTAAATCATAATCTTGAGGAATTATCCTTTTAGCAGTCTATCGAGTCTGGTTTTCTTAGTTCTTCCTACGATAGGCTAAACCTAACTAAGGGCTACTTTACGGCATAAGGTAAAGAATCATCTGTTGTGTGAGTTAGATTTTTTGCTTTGGCACACACACATTAATAAAGCAAATACGCTTGTATCATTTTAATTAGAAAAGTTAAAAACACGTGGGTTCGACTCCCACCATCTCCACCACTTAATACCCTAATATACATAATTGGAACCATTCAATTGCTTAATCTCCCTAATTGATTTGCCAGAATAGGTATCCTATAGTATAATCGCGCGATGTGCAATGAGTTGTCAACATACCCCACAAGAGAACCAACGCCTCAAGAGATCATGTGGTTTCAAACAAATGTTGAAGCTTCCTTTCTCGAAATCCCTCATGACAGGTGGGATATAATTAAGAACTATCCAGAAAATAGATATGGTGAAACATTAGATGAAGATCCATCTCCAATTTATGGTAAAGCGCTAGTAGACTTTTTTAGAAGCTCAAACTTACGACTAAATCCCGAGCTGGAAGCAGAATTACTAGATGTACCCACGGGCTCAAATTATCGTTATCAACAATTAAGATATGGTTATGGATTTTTAAAAGCAACT